>DATLNY010000181.1:0-8114 GCA_035536495.1 Candidatus Saccharimonadia bacterium
GACGATGCCGCGGCCGCGTATGGCCGCTGCCTCGCGATCAAGCCCGAGCATCGCGACGCACGCGTCGGCCGTGGCGTCGCGCTGCTGCAGTCGATGAAGTTCGACGCGGCGATGCCCGACCTCGAATGGTGGGTCGCGAAGGAGCCCGACAACGCCGATGCGTGGCGCGCGTACGGCGAGGCCCTCGAGCTCGTCGGCCGTTTCGACGAAACCGCCGCGGCACGCGAGCGCGAGGTCGCGCTCGATCCCGCGACACCCGGGCGCCGCCGCGACGCCGGCCTCGCGTTCGCACGCATGGGCCTCAACGACCGTGCGCGCGAGTTGCTGCAGGACGCGGCATCCGATCCCGACGACCTCGTCGCGCGCTGGGTCGCCTGGCAATCGCTGCCGCTCGTCTACGGCGACGAGGCGACGATCGAGCACTGGCGCGCACAATGGATCGAGGGGCTTGCCGCGCTCGAGCAGGTCGATCCTTCCCGCCATCCGCGCGAATCGCTCGAAACGGCGGTCTTCGCGGCGACGCCGTTCGTGCTGCATTACCACGGCGGCGATCCCGCGCCGCTGCAGCGCCGCTACGGCGCGCTCGTGACGCGCTGGACCCGCGGGCTCGCCGCCGATGCGACGCCCCGCGCGCAGGCGCGCGCGCAAGGCAAGTTGCGGATCGGATTCGCGACGGCGTACTTCCATGGCCACACGGTGCGAGGCCTGTTCCACCAGTGGCTCGCACGACTCGACCGCTCGCGCTTCACGGTCGTCGCGATCTATTTGAGCGGGCTGAAGGATTCGTTCTCGGAGTCGCTAGGCGAGATCGCCGACGAGGTCGTGCGCGACGTGCGCGAGCCCGGCGACTGGGTCCGCGCGATCTGCGCCGCGGACCTCGACGCGATCGTCTGGCTCGACCTCGGCATGCACGGTTTGTCGCAGCTGTTGTCCGCGGTGCGGATGGCGCCGGTCACGGCGATGGCGTGGGGGCATCCAATCACGTCGGGTCTCGACTCGGTCGACCATTTCCTCACCGCCGATGCGATGGAGCCCGCCGGCGCGGCGGCGCACTACACCGAAAAGCTCGTGCGGCTGCCGAAGCTCGGCATCCGCTTCCCCTATCCGCTCGCGAGCCGCGAGTCGCGCCGCGCCGCGCGCGACTCCGCTGCGCCGCCACGCCTCGTCTGCGTGCAGAGCGTATTCAAGCTGCATCCGCTCAACCTCGACCTGTTCGCGCGGATCGCGGCGCGGCTGCCGCGCGCGGAGCTCCACTTCGTACCGCACCCCGCGCCGGTGGTTCGCGCGCAGTTCGAATCGCTGCTGCGTGAACGGTTCGCCGCGCATGGCGCGTCGTTCGATGCGCGCGTGCAGATCCACCCCGGGCTGCGGCACGAGGCGTTCCTCGCACTGCTCGCGCACGCCGACGTGTTCCTCGACACGATCGGCTGGTCGGGCGGGCACACGACGCTGGAGGCGCTCGCAACCGACCTGCCCGTCGTGACGTGCCCGGGCGCGTTCATGCGCCAGCGTCATACGCTCGGGATGCTCGAGCTGATGGACCTCGATGCGGAGCTCGCGGTCGACGACGAGGACGCCTACGTCGACCGGGTCGCGCTCCTCGCGCTCGACGTCGATTATCACGCGCACGTCGTCGCGCGGATCCGCGAGCGCAAGTGGGTGCTTTACGACGACGACGAACCGGTGCGCGCGCTCGAACGGTTCCTTCTCCAGGCCTGCGGCCGTGTGCTCCCCTCTCCCTCCGGGAGAGGGGCCGGGGGTGAGGATTCGGGCGAAACGTAGGCGCGCTTCGCTCCCCTCTCCCTCCGGGAGAGGGGTTGGGGGTGAGGGTTCGTGATCGCCGCCACGCACATCCGACGCACGCACGGCCAGCGCTGCGCGAGCCCGAACCCTCACCCGCCGCGCTACGCGCGGCACCCTCTCCCGAGGGGAGAGGGGAAAGCCACGAGAGGGGAAAGTCGGACTCAGTTGCGGCGCAGCGTGACGTCGCCGCTGAACGACTCGAGCGTGATCTGTGCTTCGCCCTTGCCGGCGACCGCCGACAGGCTCGAGCCCGGGCCGTGTTCCTCTTCCTCGACCTTGCCGAAGTCGCTCGTGATCGAGCCCGAGAACGATTCGGCCTCGATCCGCGCCGAGGCATTCGCGGGGATCGCGATGTCGACTTCGCCGCTCATGCTCTCGACCTTGATGCGGCCCGAGCCGAGCGCGCCGGTGCGAAGCTCGACGTCGCCCGACACGGTCGCCGCATTGAGGTCGTCGACCCGCTCTGCTTCGAGGCGGATCGTGCCCGAGACGCTCTCGGCGTCGATGCGGCCCGAGACGCGCTTCGCGTCGACGTCGCCGCTGACGGTCTCGACCGACAGCGCGCGCGTGTTGCTCTCCACGTCGAGGTCGCCGCTGACGCTCGTGAGCTCGACGCGCTCGGCGTCGCCGCGCACGCGCACGTCGCCGCTGACGGATTCGACTTCTAGCTCCTTCGCGCCCGAGATGCCCTCGACGTCGACGTCGGCACTGACGGTGTCGACGTCGAGCGCGGCCGCGGCCGGCACGTTGACGGTCAGGATCGTGTCCTCGCGCGGGCCGTTGCCGCCCCACCAGGAAAAGTTGCCGTCCTCGGTCTCGACCCGGACGACGACGTGGGCGTCGCTGCCGGTCAGCGAGAACTTCGCGCCCTCGCCGAGCGTGCCGGTGACGGCGACTTCGTTGCGCGCCCAGCCGCGCACGTCGACGCGGCCGCGGACGTTGTTGATCTCGACGCGCGCGTTCGCCGAGGCGGCGCGCTTCGCGTCGATCGGGGTCGCGGCGGATGCGGCGCACGCGCCGAGCGCGAGGCCCAGTGCGGCGGCGAGTCTGACGGTGCGGTTCATCGTGTCACTCCTGGTGTTCATGGTTTCGATGCGCAAACGGGTCCGAGGGTTGCGCCGTTCATGCCGAGCGCATGCCGAGCTTCGCGAGCGCGACGCGGCGTTCCTGCGTGCGCTTGAGCAGCTCGACGAGGTAAGCCGCGTCGGGCTCCTGCGCAAGTGCCGAGTTGAGCTGCGCGGTCGCGGCATCGAGCTCGCGTGCGGCGGCCTCGAGCTCGCGCCTGCTGCCGTGATGGCCGGCGCGCAGCTTGTGCTCGCCGGTCGCCGCTGCGATCGCGCCGTCGAAGCTCGCCTGCATCGCGCGCGCCTCGCCCTGCAGCAATGCGGGACCCGCGGGCCGCACGAGCGTATCGCGCGCGGCGACCGCCGAGTCGCCGCGCCGACCCGACGTCATCTCGCCGAGGTGCGACGCGAGCCAGACGCCCGCGACGACCGCGAGCGCAACCGATGCGGCGGCCGCCCACGGCAGCATCACGCGGCGCGGCGCGCGCGCCGGGCGCCACGACGGAGTCTGCAGCTGTGCCGCGATCGCGGGCCACAGGTCGCGCTCGGGCTGGCGCTCGGTCTTGAGCGCCTGCAGGCGGCGGCGGAGCTCGAATTCACTCATCGTCAGTTTTCCAGGTGTTTGCGCAGCAGCCCGCGGGCGCGGTGCAGTTGCGCCTTCGACGAGCCGGTCGCCATGCCGAGCTCGTTCCCGATGTCCTCGTGGCGCCAGCCTTCGATATCGTGCAGCACGAGCACCGCGCGCGCGCGCGGCGGCAGCTTCGCGATCGCGCGCTCGAGCTCGAGCTGCGTCGCATGCCGCAGCACCGTGTCGATGCCGGCAAGCGTGTCGTGCTCGGGCAGCGGGTCCTCGAGCGCTTCGGCGCCCGCGCGGCTGCGCAGGTCCATCAGCGCGGTGTTGACCGCGAGCCGGTACAGCCACGTTCCGAACGCGCTCTCGTAGCGGAAGCTCCCGAGGCGCTGCCACGCGCGCAGGAACGCTTCCTGGGTCAGCTCCTCGGCGCGCGCGGCGTTGCCACCCGTCAACCGCTGCACGGCGCCGAACACGCGGCCGACGTGCTGGCGATAGATCGCCTCGAATGCCCGCACGTCGCCCTTCGCGGCGCGCCGCACGAGCACCGTTTCCGCATCCTCGCGGATCGTGGTTTCGAGGTTGTCGAAAGGCATGGCGAGCACGGCGTTCAGCATGTCCCATCGGATGCGCCAATCGGGACAAGGGTTTAAGCGCGCCGACCGTGGCGCTGCGCCACGACGCAGCGGCCCGGACGGTGACATGGGTCGCGACGCTGTCCTCGGCCGATCCGGCACGGCCGCCGGCCATCGTCACGGCCACCGGCGGATCATGCCGCGCGCGGACGCCGAACACCATGCGAGCGCGTCCGGCGGCGGAACGCCAGGTCAGCGGCCCTCGGACGCATGGTGCTCCGATACCATCGCCGTCCGATGACCGCCCCGCCCGATCTCGCCGACCCGGCGAACCTGCCGTTCGACTACGACGACGCCCGCGACGAGTGGCTCGTGATGCCCGTCACGCTCGATCAGATCGGCAACGCGCCGTTCCTCGACCAGCGCATGGGCGTCGGCCCTGACGATGCGCAGCGCGTGCGCGGCGACGTCGTCGCGGTGCACGCCGACGCCTGGCCCGGCGCGCCGTCGGCATTCCTGTTCCACACGGCTTTCTGCGGCTCGACGCTGCTCGCCCGCGCGTTGCACGCGCCGCCCGGCGCGGTCGCGCTGAAGGAGCCGGTCGTGCTGACGACACTGACGCGGCTCTCGCTCGCGCATTCGACGCACGTCGACGCGCTGCTGCGCCGCGCGCTCGCGCTGCTCGGACGCGCGTGGTCGGCGGATGGCGGCGTTCTCGTCAAGCCGACGAACCTCGTCAACCGGCTGATGCCGCAGATCCTGGCGTCCGCGCCCGAATCGCGTGCAATTCTTCTTTACGCGAGCCTGCGGGAGTTCCTCGTCTCGTGTTTCAAGAAGCTGCCCGAGGCCGAAGTCGCCGTGCGGTGGATGGCGCAGGTGCTGATCCGCGACACCAGGCTGCAGCGCGAGCTCGGCCTGCGCGGCGACGAGCCGTTCAACCTCGTCGAGTCGTGCGTGCTGACGTATTACGCGCAGCTCGAGATCTACGCCGACGCGCTCGAGCGCGACGACGGGGATCGACTGCGCACGCTCGACATGCGCGCGATGCTCGCCCAGCCCGCCGCGGCGGTCGCTGCATGCGCGACATGGCTCCGGCTTCCCGCGGCGCTCGAGGGCCTCGACGCGCGTGTCGCGAACGAGTTCGCGCGCGATTCGAAGCAATCCGCGCGCGCGTTCGACAGCGGCATCCGCGAGCGCGAGAAAGCCGAGCTCGAAACGCGCTACGGCCCGGTCATCGAGCAGGCGCTCGAGTGGTCACGCAACGCGGTCGAGCCGTTTGCGCGCGTACCGCGCGACTGGAAAGCGCTCGACATCTGAGCGCGGCACAAGGTCACATCGCGGCGGCTTGCGGCCTTGCGTGCACCTGCGCGATTGCTGCGTCGGGCTCGTGCGCGAGCGCTGCGGAAACCCGTGCATGCTCGCGCTTCAGCGCGGGCGGCAGCCGCGCGCCGAATTCGTCGAGATACTCGCCGATGCTGACGTACTCCTGCCGCCAGCCGTCGCGATCGACATCGAGCAGCTCGTCGAGCGCGTCGGGCGTCAGGTCGAGGCCCTCGATCTTGAGCTCGCCGCACGCCGGCACGAGGCCGATCGGCGTTTCGATCGCCTCGGCGCGATCCTCGCAGCGCGCGATGATCCACTCGAGCACGCGCAGGTTGTCGCCGAATCCCGGCCAGAGGAACTTGCCGTCGGTGCCCTTGCGGAACCAGTTGACGTGGAAGATCTTCGGCAGCTTGGCGCCGGCGCGATCGAACGAGAGCCAGTGCGTGAAATAGTCCGCGAAGTTGTAGCCGCAGAACGGCTTCATCGCCATCGAGTCGCGCCGCGTCACGCCGATTGCGCCGGTCGCGGCCGCCGTCGTCTCCGAGCCCATCGCAGCGCCCGCGAGCACGCCGTGGGTCCAGTCGCGCGCCTCGAACACGAGCGGCACGAGCGATTCGCGCCGTCCGCCGAACACGATCGCCGAGATCGGCACGCCCTGCGCGGCTTCGGCCTTCGGCGACCAGCTCGGACAGTGCTTTGCCGCGACGGTGAAGCGCGAGTTCGGATGCGCCGCCGGTCCGTTCGCCGGATCGTAGGCCTGCCCCTGCCAGTCGAAAGCCGGCACGCGCGTATCGAGGCCTTCCCACCAGGGCTGCCGATCCTCGGTCATGCCGACATTGGTGAAGATCGCATCACGATGCAGCATGGCGAGCGCGTTCGGATTCGTGTTCGCGCCGGTGCCGGGCGCGACGCCGAAATAGCCCGCCTCGGGATTGATCGCCCACAGGCGCCCGTCTTCGCCGGGCTGCATCCAGCAGATGTCGTCGCCGATCGTCCAGACCTTCCAGCCCCGCTCGCGATACGCCTCGGGCGGGATCAGCATCGCGAGGTTGGTCTTGCCGCACGCGGACGGGAACGCCGCCGCGACGTAATGCGTCTCGCCGCGCGGGTTCTCGATCCCGACGATCAGCATGTGCTCGGCGAGCCAGCCTTCCTTGCGGGCCTGGTACGAGCCGATGCGCAGCGCGTGGCATTTCTTGCCGAGCAGCGCGTTGCCGCCGTAGCCCGAGCCGATCGACTTGATCGAAAGCTCCTCGGGGAAATGCATGATGTAGCGCCTGTCGGGATCGAGCTCACCGACCGAATGCAGGCCGCGCACGAACTTTTCGTCCTTCTCGATTCGCGCCAAAGCCGGCGCACCCATGCGCGTCATCATCCGCATGTTCGCGACGACGTACGGGCTGTCGGTCAGCTCGACGCCACAACGCGAGATCGGCGAATCGATCGGGCCCATGCAGTACGGCACGACGTACATCGTGCGGCCGCGCATCGCGCCGTCGAACAGCGCGTCGACCTTCGCATGCGCATCGGCCGGCGCCATCCAGTTGTTGTTCGGCCCCGCGTCGTCGGGGCGCGAGGTGCACACGAACGTCAGGTGCTCGACCCGCGCGACGTCGGACGGATGCGAGCGGTGCAGGTAGCAGTTCGGATGCGTCTCCTCGTTCAGCGCGATCAGGTCGCCACTGGCGAGCATGAGGTCGAGCAGCGCGCGATTCTCGGACTCGGAGCCGTCGCACCACTGGATGCGATCGGGCTTCGTCAGCCGGGCGACCTCGTCGACCCAGCGATTCAGCGATTCAAGCTTGCTCGACACGAAAACGTTCCTCGAGGACGAATACTTGCGCCGGACGACGCGAACGGCCGCCGATCGGATGGCGGGCTCGGCCGTGCGCGGGCGACACCGGACCACGCTAGCGGCGCCCGGCGGCTTTGGCAAACCAACAACCGTTTCACACCGCCGCGGACGGGATCAGGGCCGCAACGACGTGCGCGACGTAGCCCTCGAAGTCCTCGCTGTCCATGCGCGGCAGCTTCAGTTGCAGCATCAGCTGCAGGAAGCCGACGTACGCCGAATACGCGAGCCGCGCGCGATGCATTGCTTCGCGCCGCGACAGCCCGAGCGCGCGATACGCGACCGCGAGGTAGTTGATCCGGCGCAGCGAAAGCCGCTGCATGACCGGCTGCACCGCGGGATGGTCGAGCGTGTTGAGCAGCGCCGAGTAGATCACGTGCGTGCGCATCTCGTGGCTCGTGCGCAGGAACAGTTGCGTGAGGCGCTCGCGCGGATCCTCGATCGGATCGACGTGGCGCATGAGGCCTTCGACGTCGGCCTGTTCCCAGCGCTTCAACGCCGCCTCGATCAGCGCGTCGCGGCTCGCGAAGTGCCAGTAGAAGCTTCCTTTCGTGACGTTGAGGCGGCGCGCGAGCGGCTCGACCGCGACGGCCGCGAGCCCCTGCTCGGCGATCAGGTCGAGCGCGGCCTGCTCCCAGTCGGCGGCCGACAGGCGCGGACGCTCGGCGCGCTCCGTTTTGGGTTCGACCTCCGCCATTCCGGCGCACCCCTGCTTGGCCAGCACATGCATACGCGGGCGAATTGACACGTCTACGATGAGACTACCATACTGCCCCGTATGGTGGCCTTTCCGAGCCACGCGCGATCGAGCTCGCGCACGGCTTGGGCCAGAGCTGCCACGCGTGGACCGGAACGGCTCGCGCGGTCGCAGTCGAAGGCTATCACTGCCTCGCGCAGAATCGTTTCGACGCGCATGTAGGAGGGGC
>DATLNY010000182.1:0-3617 GCA_035536495.1 Candidatus Saccharimonadia bacterium
TGACGGGCCTCGCGAACCGCCAGCACTGGGAGTGGACGGTCGAGCGCGAGCTCGAACGCGCCGCCCGGGGCGAGGGCGGGGCGGCGATGCTGATGGTCGACATCGACGACTTCAAGGACGTCAACGACCGCTACGGCCATATCCTCGGCGACGAAGTGCTGACGACCGTCGCGCACGCGTTGCGCGATTCGGTTCGCGCCGGCGACGTCGCCGGCCGCTACGCCGGGGACGAGTTTGCGCTCGTCATGCCCGGCGCGGACGAAGCCACCGCGCGGCAGGTCGCAGAGTGCTGCAGGCGGAAGGTCGCGAGCCTGCGCTTCCCGGGCGCGCCGGCGTTGCGCTGCACGGTTTCGATCGGGCTCGCGGTGACGTCGGGTCGCGGCGTCGACGCCAAGCACTGGATCAACCAGGCCGACGAGGCGATGTACCGCAGCAAGCGCGGCGGCCGCAATCGCGTATCGGTGCACGCGGTGCCCGTGCATGGAAGCAGCGCTGCGATCCTGCCGCTGCCATTGCCGCGCCGCGCCGGCTGACGCGCAGACCGGGTCCGCGCCCCCCGCGCGGCGTCCGATCAATTGCAGGCCTCAGGCCCTGCCGACCGCCGCGATCGTTGCCTGCTCGAGCCCGGCCGCGGCCCGCTGCGACGTCAGCTGCGCGCGCGGCAGGCCGACCGCGTGGCCTTGCGCGAAGTCGACGCCGCATTCGAGCAGCGCCATCAGCGCGCGCGGATTCTCGACGCATTCCGCGACCGTCTGCTTGCCGGCGGCTTCCGCGATGGAAGTCAGCGCCGCGAGCACGGCGCGATCGAGCGGATCGTCCGGCAGGCCCTGGATCAGCGAGCCGTCGATCTTGAGGAAGTCGGCGTCGAGCTGCTTCAGGTACGCGAACGTCGAGAAGCCGGTGCCGAAGTCGTCGACCGCGATGCGGCAGCCGAGCGCGCGCAGGTCGTGCAGCAGCCGCTGCACGTTCTGGATCTCGGTGATCGCGCGCGACTCGGCGATCTCGAACACGAGCGCGGCAGGGTCGATGTCGTGCTGCACGATCTTGCTCGTGATGTACCCGGCCGACTTCTCGTGCTCGAGCGTTTGCGAGGAGAGGTTGATCGCGAGCACGATCGGCCGCCCGCCGCGGCACTCGCGCAGCGTCCGGAACGCGCGGTCGATGACCCAGCGGTCGATCTCGACCATCAGGCCGAAGCGCTCAGCGGTCGGCAGGAACGCGTGCGGCGAGATCAGCTCGCCGTGGGAGTCCTTGAGACGCAGCAGCACCTCGTAGCACGCGGGCGCCGAGGGATTGCGCTCGAGCTGCCGCTGCCACAGGTCGTGGTCGGTGTTGTCGGGCGGCTCGAGCTCGACGCCGAGCAGCGGTGCGATCGGCTGGAAGCAGAGCACGAACTTGTCGCCGCGCAGCGCATCCTCGAGCCGCGCCGACCAGCCGAGGTCGACGTCCATCGCGGCCTTGCGGCCGGTTTCGGGCGTATAGAGGTGGGTCTGGTTGCGGCCGCCGTTCTTCGCGATGTGGCAGGCGATGTCGGCGTGCGCCATCGCCTCGGACGTCGATGCAGTCTGCGCGTCGAGGCGCGCAACGCCGACCGAGATCGTGATGCGGTAGCTCTTGCCGCCGTAGGTGAACGGTGCGCTCGTCAGCGCGCGGCGGAAGCCGTCGGCGAGCGATGCGACGTCGTCGACGCTGACGTTGCGCAGGATCACGGCGTACTCGTCGCCGCCCATCCGCGCGAGGTGGTCGGAGCCGCGCAGGCGCGACTTGAGCCGCTGGCTCACCTCGAGAAGCAGCTGGTCGCCGGCGTTGTGGCCCGCCGTGTCGTTGATGTACTTGAAGCGGTCGACGTCGACGAACAGCAGCAGCGAGTTCTGCTCGGTGCGCTTGAGCCGCGCGACTTCCTGCTCGAGCTGCAGCTCGAACCACGCGCGGTTGTGCAGCTTCGTCAGCGCGTCGTGCTCGGCAGCCCAGCGCAGCTCCTCCTCGAGCATGCGGCGCGCCGAGATGTCGCGGAACGCGACGACCGAGCCGGTGCGCTCGCCGTCGATCTTCATCGGATAGACCGTGCATTCGATCGGCACGGCGCGCTTCGACGCGTTCCAGAACACGGTCTGCCACGCGGGCACCTGGCTGCCGTTGGCGTAGCACTGGTTCAGGAACGAAGCGGACCGCGGCATCGCGGTGCCGTCGTCGAATGCGTAGTGGAACGTCTCGAATGCGCTGCGGCCGACGATGTCCTCCTCGGCCGCGTAGCCGAGCAGGTCGAGCGCGGCCGGATTGATGAACGCGATCGTGCCGTCGCTGTCGACGCCGTAGACGCCGTCGCCGACCGAGGAAAGGATTCCGCGCAGGCGCCTGCGCTCGGCGTCGATCGCCTTGCGGTCGTTGACCGTCCGCGCCATCGACGTAAGCCGCGCGAGGAACAGCTCCTTCGCCTCGCTCTTGAACAGGCATTCGACCGCGCCGGCCGAGAGCGACTCGGTGATGATCGCGTCGGAATAGGTGCCGGTGATCGTCGCCGAGAGGATGTGGCTCGTGTCCGGATCCTGCTTGAGGCGCGCGATCAGCTCGGTGCCGCGCGCGTCGGGCATGAAGTAGTCGATGATCGCGACGTCGAACGGCTGCGCCTTCGCCTTCGCATAGCCGGCGGCGGCGTCGCAGGCGGTCTCGACCGAATAGCCGTATTTCGCGATCAGGCGGCCGAATGCGAGCCGCACCGTCGCGGAATCGTCGACGAGCAGCACGCGCAGCGCGCCGCCGTCGTTCTCGATCGCCGCGGGGGCCGCCGCGCGCGGACGCAGCATCTGGTCGAGCGCGTCGGCGCCCTCGTGGTAGTCGGACCACAGCAGCAGCGCCGTGTGCGGGCGCGTCATGCGCCAGTTGACTGCGCCGGGCGAGCTCGAGTCGGCGAGGATCAGCACGGGCAGGTGCTCGTGCCGAGCGCCGTGGAGCAGGCCGAACACGTCCTCGATCGTGCCGTCGGCATACTCGGGCCAGCCGAGCACGACCGCGTTGAAGTTGTTCGCGCTGTCGGCGGCACGCTGCAGTACCGCGTAGGCCTCGTCGAGGCTGGCGAGTGCCGTGACCGCGTAGCCACGCTGCGCCAGCAGCGCGGACAGAGCGCGTCGTCGCGTCTGCGAGGACTCGGCAAGCAGTATGGGTTTCACGAGGTCCCTGTATCCCCACGTCCCATGTAGCCTCCGGAGGCTAGCGCGCTGCGCTCGCGGGGACAACTGCGGTTTGGCGGGGATGGCGGGGCCTCGGATCGGGCCCCGCAGGCTCGAAACGGCGCCGCTACTGCAACGGGCAGACCGACTCGCCCAGGGTCACCGCTTCGAGCGGCGGCCGCAACGCAGCCGCCAGCGCCACCGAGGCCTGGTTGACGAACGCGGGGCCGACGCTGGCGGCGAAGCCATTGCAGGTCGAATCCGTACTCGTGAGCGAATACTGCGTCGCCGTGATCGAGATCCGGTTCAGCAGGGCCGCGTAGGCTCCGCTGTTGCCGTCGTGGGGGAGCGCATATTCGACGAGGTCGGCGGTCTGGATGCCGGTCGCGTTGAAGACGCAATTGCGGAACGGCGTCGTCACGGGGACGACTACGTCGCTCGCCGTTCCGG
>DATLNY010000183.1:0-6841 GCA_035536495.1 Candidatus Saccharimonadia bacterium
AACTTCGTCGTCTACGACGTCGATGCGGCGGCAGCAGCGGCATTGCGCGCGCGCGGCGGGTTCGCGTACTACAACGCGCAGAACGAGGCGCTCTGGCGGCTCTCGCGCGAGATCGATCCGCGCGACTATCGCGGCCACGAGCGGCTGCTGCACCGGCGCGACGAAACGCTCGCGAAGCGGCTGTCGCCGGCGGCACGCGCGACGCTCGCTCGAATGCACGCGATCCTCGACGATCCGTTCTATTCGGGATTCCGCATCTACGTGCACGACCACGGCGTGAAGCCCGTCGGCTACCACATCGCGCGCGAGCTCGACCGCAATCCGGGCACGCCGTACCGGATCGAGCTCGCGCTGCACAACATCGAAACCGAGATCTTCGACCGCTACGCGGCGTTCAGGATGTCGGAATGCCTTGGCGATGATGCGCCGTCATTCCCGAGAAAGCGGGAATCCATTTCCTTCGCGCAATGACCGCTTGCGCGACCCTGTTGCTTCGCGGGGTACGCAGCTCCGCCAGGTGCAGGGAAGCGTCGCCGTCGCGTGCCTACTGCGGTCGCGCGAGCTCCGCGTCCAGCTCTTCGCGGAGGACCGACATCCAGCGCAGCGCGGACTTCGCAGGGCCGCTCGCGGCGGGTCCGGGTGTGGACGCCGCGGCGGGATCGGCTTTCAACGGGCGCGCGGTGCGGTCGTAGCGCACGGTGCCGCCGCGGCCGACGAGGAACAGGCCCGGCGTGCCTTTCACCTTCCACGCCTTCGCGGTCTTGTTGCCGCGCATGAGCCAGGTGAACGGGTGCGGGTTGCCGTCGATGTACGCGTGGGCGTCGTCCTTCGACTCCTCCCAGACGTTGATCGCGACGACGGCGACGCGGTCGTCGCCGTACGCGGCGACGAGCTTCGCGAGCTCGGGCAGCAGCGCCTTGCAGTAGGGGCACCAGCTCGCCCAGAACACGACGACGGCGGGACGCTCGGCGGTGATTGCCTCGAGCGTGTGCGCGGTGCCGTCGCGCGCCTTGAGCTCGATCAGCGGCGCGGGCTTGCCCTCGAGGCCCGCGGCAGCCGCAATCGTCGGCATGGCTGTCATTGCGGCGAGGAGGATCGCGAGCAGCGCGCGCAGCATCAGGACATCCTCAAAACGGGATGGGGATGCGGTGAGCGTGGCGCCGATGGCACCGCCGGCGCAACCGTCATCGCATTTGCAGGCCGGCGCCGACGGGGACCGCTCACGCGCGACGCTGGTACTTCCAGTGCCGCGTCTTGCCTTCGGCGAGGAGATCGAGCGTCGCCTGCAGGCGCTTCGCGCGCGTGGCGTCGGTCTTCGCCTCGACCAGCCACTCGACGTACTCGCGCTGGTGGCTCGGGCTGAACCCTTCGAACGCCTTGCGTGCGCGCGCGTTCTTCGCGAGCGCCGCGACGAGATCCGGTGGCGGCGCGAGCTTCGGCTTCGGCGGATGCTTGCGCGGACGCGCGAGCTTCTCGCCAGATTCGTTGAGCGCCGCGGCGCGGCGGATCCACTGCGTCAGCTTCGCCTTCGACGGGAGGTCCTTCACGCTCGCGAGCCGGCCGAGGCTGCCCCACGCGTCCCGGTCGGCCGGTTCGCCCGTGACGAGCTCGCCCTTCCAGAACCCGAACGTGCAGTGCTGCTTGAAGGCCGCCATGCCGCAGAGCATGCCGTGATGCATGAAATGCGGCGCGCCCCACTTGATGTCCTCCTCGACCGCGGGCAGCGCGGCGTGGACGATCTCGCGCAGCCGCTCGAGGATCGGCTGCGCGAATTCGGCCGACTTCGCGATGTAGGCGTCGACGCGCGGATCGTGCGTGCCCATCGAAGTCTCCGTCGAATTGCGCGTCGCGAATCGTACCCGCCGAGAACGTCCGGAGCACGCCATCGCTGCGCATGGCGTGGCGTCCGCCGGCGGATTACGATGCGCGCCTGCCACGCGAACGGGGACGGGGACGGGTGAAGACGCGCAAGGTCGCGACGAATGTCGATCAGTACCTGCGCGCATTGCCGGCGGAACGGCGCCGCGAGCTCGAGGCCGTCCGCGCGGTCGTGCGCGCGAACCTGCCGTCGGGCTACATCGAGTCGATCGACTACGGAATGATCGGTTATGCGATCCCGCTCGCGCGCTTTCCGCGGACGTACAACGGCAAGGCGCTGTGCTACGCCGGGCTCGCGGCGCAGAAGAACCACAACGCGCTTTACCTGATGGGCTGCTACATGGACCCCGCGCAGGACCGCGCGCTGCGCGACGCTGCGGCACGCGAAGGCAAGAAACTCGACATGGGCAAGTCGTGCCTGCGCTTCAGGCGCGCCGACGAGTTGCCGCTGCGCGCCATCGGCGCAGCCGTCGCGAGCACCCCGGTCGCGCGGCTGATCGAGCTCCACGATGCAGCGCATGGGGACAAGCGCGCACGCAAGTCCGCTGCGGCGAGCCGCCCGAATGCGACGCCGCGCGCCGGCGCCGCTACGCGATCGCGCGTCGCAACCCGGACCGCAGCGCCCGCGACGACGCGGGGGAAATCCGCCGCGAGGAAATCGGTGGCGGCCAAGCGCCCTGCGACGCGCCTCAAGTCAAAGTCCTCCGGCGCGACGAGAAGCGCGAGCGCGAGCGCGCGTGCTGCCGCGGCGGCGCGCACGCGGGGCCGTCGCTTCCGCTGAGCGCCGCGTGCGGGGTGATGCAAAAGAAAAAGGCCCGGCAATGCCGGGCCTTTCTGCTTGCGTTGCCGCTGCGGGTCAGAAGCCGCTGACGTTGAGACGTCCGCCGCTGACGACCTTGCCCTGCATCGAGGTGGTCGGAACCGCGCTCGACATGATGGCAGCCTTGATCGTCGCCGCCGAAGAACCCGCGTGGTACGCCGCGTACAACGCAGCCGCGCCGGCCACGTGCGGTGTCGCCATCGACGTGCCGCTGTAGCTCGCATAGCTTGCGATCACCGAACCCTGCGACGCCTTCGGCACCGTCGACCAGATTGCCGAGCCCGGCGCGCCGATATCGACCGTCGAGGCACCGTAGCTCGAGAACGAGCTCATCGCGCCGCTGCTCGTCAGTGACGCGACGGCAATGATGTTCGCGTTCGGATACTCGGCCGGATAGCAGCTCGACCCCGAGTCGCAGTTGTAGGCGTCGTTGCCCGCCGCGGCAATGAACAGCACGTTCGCCGTGTTCGCGCGGCCGATCGCGTCCTGCAACCCCTGCGAGAAGCCGCCGCCGCCCCACGAATTGTTCGTCGCCACGAGGTTCACGCCGCGGTTCTTGAGGTCCGTGAAATAGTCGACCGCCTTGATCGCGTTCGCCGTCGTGCCGCCGCGGCGGCCGAGGAACTTCGCGTTGAGGAGCGTGACGCTCCAGCAGACGCCCGCGACGCCGGTGCCGTTGCCGCCGACGCCGCCGATCGTGCCCGCGACGTGCGTGCCGTGGTCGTCGCCCGCGCCGTCGAACACTTCGTTGTTGCCACCGTCGAAGTCCCAGCCGCGCACGTCGTCGACGTAGCCGTTGCCGTTGTCGTCGATGCCGTTGCCGGCGATCTCGCCCGGAACGGTCGCTGCATTCGCGGCCAGATCCGGATGCGAATACATGTAGCCCTCGTCGATGATGCCGACGTAGACGCTGCTGCAGTCGGTCTTGCCCGCGGCCCACGCTTCGCCGGCCTGCGAGCCGTACTGGTTCGCCGGGCTCGTCGCATCGCCGTACATGCCGAACAGCGAACCGTTCATGTAGTACGTGTCGTTCGACGCCGCGGCGTGGAAGTAGGCCCAGTTCGGCTCGGCGAACTCGACGTCCGCGACGCCTTCGAGACCACGCACGGCGTCTGCGATCGCAAGGCCGGGCGGCAGCGAGAGCAGCTCGAGCTGGCCGCGGTTGTCGCGACCCTGCGCGCGCACGACTTCCTGACGCGACGCGCCGAGGCCGTGACGTACTGCCGCGCGATCGTTTTCATCGGAGGTGACGGAGAACTGCACGAGCAGCTCGCCCGGGTTGTACTGCGCGCGGCCCGCTTCCAGCGCGGCCAGCACGAGATCGGAACGTCCGCCGGCTTCCACGTTGCCGGACACACCCATCGCCGCGATCACTGCCGCGGCCAGACCCGTAAGGCGAACTGCTTTCATCGATCGGATTCCCCACCTGAAAGTTGGACAAAAAAAAGGCCCGCCACATGGGCGGGCCCCGGACTTGTGGGAGCGAAGCTAGGCTTATCCTCACCGCGAGTCACCTTGCACCGCAACAAGTTCTGTAACGCGTTTGTCCGTCATTCAGCTGGCTCCGATGCACCAGCGCTCAGGGCGCCGGCTACGGTCTGAGCACCGCCGCGGATGAACCCGCTAGGTTCGCGTGCGTTCTCCGTCGCTTAGGCGCGCCCACCGCTGCGCCCGCCGCGCCGGTTCTGCGCACCCTGCGGCTTCCCATGCGCGGCATGTCCGTGACGCGGCGGGGCAACGTGCCCGCGGCGCGCATGCGTCGCGGGACGCGCGGTGCGCTGCTGAGGCCGCTGCACCGGTCGATTGTTGCTGGAGCGATTGACGTTGATCGACGGCTCGAAACCCGCGATCGGCTCGAGGCTGAGCTCTCGCTTGAGCAGCCGCTCGATGTCGCGCAACAGGCCCGACTCGTCGTTGCTGACCAGCGAGATCGCCTGGCCTTCCGCGCCGGCACGACCCGTGCGCCCGATGCGGTGGATGTAATCCTCCGCGACCATCGGCAGGTCGTAGTTGATGACGATCGGCAGCTGGTCGATGTCGAGCCCGCGCGCCGCGATGTCGGTCGCAACGAGCACGTGCACCGCGCCACGCTTGAAATCCGAGAGCGCGCGCGTGCGCGCACCCTGGCTCTTGTTGCCGTGGATCGCGACGGCCTTGAAGCCGGCCTGCTCGAGCGCCTTCGTGAGCTTGTCGGCGCCGTGCTTGGTGCGGGCGAACACGAGCGACTGCTGCATGCCGTCGCGCTCGAGCAGGTGCAGCAGCAGGTCCTTCTTGCGCGCGGTGTCGACCGGATGCATGCGATGCGTGATCGTCGCGACGACCGTGTTGCGCGCGGCGATCTGCACTTCCGCCGGATTCGACTGGAACTGCGCGGCGAGCGCCTTGATCTCCGTGGAGAACGTCGCGGAGAACATCAGCGTCTGTCGCTTCTTCGGCAACGCCGCAAGCACGCGCTTCATCGCGGGCAGGAAGCCCATGTCGAGCATGCGGTCGGCCTCGTCGAGCACGACGATCTCGACGTTCGAGAGATTGACCGAGCGGCGCTCGAGATGGTCGAGCAGGCGGCCCGGCGTCGCGACGAGGATGTCGACGCCGCGACGCAAGGCCTCGAGCTGCGGGCCCATGCCGACGCCGCCGAAGATCGTCATGCTCTTGTAGCCGAGATGACGGCCGTAGGCGCGCACGCTTTCGTGCACCTGCGCTGCAAGCTCGCGGGTCGGGGTAAGGATCAGCGCGCGCACGCGGCGCGGGCCGTTCGTCGACGCCGGCGCGCTCGCGGTGAGGCGATCGAGCATCGGCAGCACGAACGCGGCGGTCTTGCCCGTGCCGGTCTGCGCACCGGCGAGCAGGTCTTCCCCTGCGAGCACGTGCGGGATCGCGGCGAGCTGCACGGGAGTCGGGATGGTGTATTCGAGCTCCGCGAGCGCGCGGAGCAACGCGGGCGAGAGCCCGAGCTGTTCAAAGGACATGGAAACGTTCCTGGAGGTGACCCGGAGCGTTCCCAAAACCGCGCTGCAGGTCTGAATTTTCGGGGCCGATCGACATGACCGATTTACCCGGCCCAGCGCGCCGATACCGAACGGTAGGAGCGAAGGTTGCGCGCTGGCCTGTTGAGGCGAGCGCATCCGCAGTCGAGGGAAGAACGAGACTGCGCGCTGAGCGGCGCGAATGCTAGCGGAACGCGGCAGCCGATGCGAGCCCGCGTTGTTCAGTATTGCCGCAGGGAACGCGGGACCGCCGCCGACGCGTTATTTCGGGGCCTCCTCGCCGCTCAGCTTGCGAAAGCGCGGATCCTCGCGGATCGGATCCCATCCCGGGCTGAGGCGGAGCATCGCCGGCGGGACGCCCTCGCCCTCGGCCTCGAGCGCCGAAAGGATCGCGATTGCCGCGTCGCCGTCGCCGAATCGCGCATGGATCAGCGCCAGCCGGATGCGGCTCCCGCGCGAGATCACCTGGTCGCCCTGGTTCAACACGATGGCCCGTTCGGCTTCGCGCAAAGCCGCTGCCTTGTCGCCAAGCCCGGCGTAGGCATTCGCAAGGAACCCTGCCAGGTAGGACTCGTTGGTGCCGTCCGACCGCGCGTGCGCGAGCTCGATCGCGCGGCGGTACGGCGCGTTAGCAGCCGCTTCGTTGCCCTGGAGCCGATGGGCCTCGCCGATGCAAAAATGCATCTTGATGTCGAAGTTGCTATCGATCTGGCGCTTGGACTCGAGCATCGCAGCGGCTTTCGCCTGCAGGTCCGCGCAAAGGGCCAGCGCCAGATCGTAACGGCGGCTCAGCGTGTAGTCGGTCAGGAGCACGTCACGAATTCCCTCATCGGCGGGCCCCGGTCGGGGCAGGGTCGCGATAAGAGCCGCCGCCGATTCGAGGTCGCCCTCGAGATGATGGGTTGTCGCCTTGGCGGCCACTGAATCGCCGTGGCCGGGCGCAAGCTCGAGCGCGCGATCGTAGGCCGCGCGCGCCTCCGGGTAACGTTTCGCCGCCGTGAGCAAGTTGCCCTTGAAGAACGGCCAGATTGCATTGCGCGGGTCGAGTCGTTCCGCCTCATGGACCTGCGCGAGCGATTCCGGAAAGCGCCCCAGCCGACGCTCGATGAAGGACAGCGCACCATGCACGTCGGCATCGTTCGGACGCCGGGCGAGC
>DATLNY010000184.1:0-3680 GCA_035536495.1 Candidatus Saccharimonadia bacterium
ACCTCGAGCGTGTGGTCCTCACCTCGGCAGAGCGCGTCGATGCGTGCGCCGTTGATGTCGAAGCCGAGCGTCGGCAGCTTCTTCCCGAACTCGACTGCGAGCGGAAGGCCGACGTATCCGAGACCGATGATGCCGAGGCGCGTGTCCTCGAGCGTGCGCCGGTTTGTGCTCATCGCAACCTCGATTCCCTTCGATTCCTCGTCGAGTTGAGTCTAGCAACGGACGTGCTCCATACGATGCGTGGTGGTGGCGCGGACACGCAGCTTCGCGCGAGTGACCGAGTTCGCATATCAGAGCAGGCCCTGCCGCTCGTGTGAACGGGACGTAACCGAATTGCCGCAATGCGCGAACTCCAGGCCGACGAAAATCTTCCAATGAATCCGCAGTTAATCGTTTGCAGCGCCCGCTTCCATTCCGCTGCGCAGCACGCTCATACTCCGCGGGGGGCAACGCTGACGATGACGAGGAACGGCGCATGAGCGAGCGTACGGCCGGCGGCATCGCGGTGCTGATGTACCACGCGATCGCGCCCGGCTCCGCGGGCGCCGCTGCCGCGGATCCTCGCTACACGATCACGCGCGCGCAACTCGCAGAGCAGCTGCGAGCGCTGCGCACGAGGGTCGGCGCTGCGCGCGCGGTGCGTGACGTGCTGCGCGATTCGGCGTCGACCCCGACCAACAGCCCCCGGGACTCCGAGTCGGACTCCAGCGCGCCTTGCATCACGGACGCGCTCGCGGCTCCGGCCCTCTCGCGCGCGCCGACGATCGGAGCCGGGTCACCGGATCGCGGCTTGTCGCGGCACGGTGCCGACGCCTGCGGTGTCGCGCTGACGTTCGACGACGGCCACGAGACGAATTTCACCGAAGCGCTGCCGTTGCTCGTCGAGCACGGCGCGAACGCAGACTTCTTCGTCAACCCCGCGAAGGTCGGGACCTGGGGCCACGCGAGCTGGGCGCAACTGCGGGAAATGGCGGACGCCGGCATGTCGATCCAGTCGCACGGTTACGACCACACGTACTTCACGGCATTGACGCCGAGCGCGCTCGAGCGCGACCTGCGCAGCAGCAAGGCCGAGATCGAGCACCGCGTCGGGCGCGAAGTCACGTTGCTCGCGCCGCCGGGCGGGCGGATGCCGCCGCTGCTCGCGATCCTCGCCGGCGCGCTCGGCTACACGGCGGTCGTGAGCTCGCGGCCCGCGCTGTGGTCGAGCCGCGCCGATGCGCTGATCCCGCGGCTTGCGGTCACGTCGGACACCGACGTCGAGCGCATCGTCGGCTGGGCGAGCGGCGACGCGCGCGCGATGCGCGGCGCGGTCTGGCGCTACGCGCTGCTGGCACGCGCGAAGCGCGTGTTCGGCGACGACCGCTACGAACGGATCCGCGCACGCGTGCTCGCTGCTCGACCGGCGCTTCCGACGCCGCCGCAGGATCGTCCGGCTTGAGCGCGCTCGAGCTCACGCGCGACGCGCTTTAGCGCAAGCTCGACAATCTAGCTGCAACCGGTCGGCATCCGGTCAAATCGCCTGCACGATTGGCTCTGCCCCTGCCCACCGGACCGCGACATGACGCGCTGCTCGAACAGGGTTGCTTTCCCCCGAATCCGGCTCCGCTGCTCGGCGCTCCCGCACTCGCGTAACCGGACGCAGGGGCTGCCGCACGCCCCGCGATCCCGGAACGTCGAAGCGACTTCGGGCGGGGTCGCGACAGTTGTGGCAGATTGCGCGCATGTCGTGGCGCAACATCCCGCTTCCGAGTCGCGGCGCGGTCGGCGTCTGGGCGTGCGATCTTTCGTCGATCGAGCCCGATGATTCGCCGTCGCCGCTCGAGCTTGCGCGCGCGGCGCGCTTCGTCAAGCCGGCTCTCACCCGGCGCTATCTCGCGTCACGCACGGTGCTCCGCTCGATCCTCGCGCGGTGGTGCGGCGAATCGCCGGCTTCCATCTCGATCGAGCTCACCGGTTTCGGCCAGCCGTACCTCGGACGCCACCCCGATCGCTTCTTCAGCCTGACGCATTCGAGCGACCGCGCGCTCGTGGCGTGCGCGTTCACGCCCGTCGGGATCGACCTCGAGGCGCGCGCGGCGCTCGCCGATGCCGACGCGATGGCGGCACGCGTGCTGAGCGAGGACGAGCTGTCGTGTTATCGCGGGGCGCTGCCGCGCGAGCGCGACGAGCTCCTGGTCTGGTCATGGGTCGCGAAGGAGGCCTACCTCAAGGCCCGCGGGGTCGGTCTCGCGATCGAGCCGTCGCACGTCGAGGCGCCCCCGCGCGCCGGCGGCGCCATTTCAGTGCGCGGCGACGAGGTCAGCTGGGACGTCCGCCCGATCGAAGTCTGGCCGCGATACGCCGGCGCGCTGTGCACGGCGGGCCACGTCGAGCGCGTCGAGCTGTTCGAGCTCTGCGCGGGCGAATGGACGATCAGGCCTTCCGCCGAAGGTCATTCGTGAGTCCGGACGCGGGCCTGGGCGAGCAACTGAGCTCGCGGAAATGCTCCGCCTGACCGACATCAAACTGCCGCTGGACCATGACGAAGCGGCGCTCACCGGCGCGGTGCTGGCACGGCTTGGCATCGCAGCCAGCACGCTGACCGGCTACACCGTCGCCAGGCGCAGCTACGACGCACGCAAGCGCGGCGCGATCATGTTGATCTACTCGGTCGACGTGGAGACTCCGCGCGAGGCGGAGTTGCTGCAGCACGAGGCACGCGCGCACAAGACCAGGTCGCCGATCAAGGTCCTGCCGACACCCGACACGTCGTACAAGTTCGTCGCACACGCGCCGCCGAACCTTGCACTGCGACCGATCGTGATCGGCACCGGTCCGTGCGGCCTGTTCGCAGGCCTGGTGCTCGCGCAGATGGGCTTCCGGCCGATCATCCTCGAGCGCGGCAAGGCGGTGCGCGAACGCACGGTCGACACGTTCGCGTTCTGGCGCAAGCGGATCCTCGATCCCGAATCCAACGTGCAGTTCGGCGAGGGCGGGGCGGGCACGTTCTCCGACGGCAAGTTGTACAGCCAGATCTCCGACCGCCAGCACCATGGCCGCAAGGTGCTGACCGAGTTCGTCGCCGCCGGCGCGCCGGAGGAAATCCTCTACGTCAGCAAACCGCACATCGGCACGTTCCGGCTCGTGACGATGGTCGAGCACATGCGCGCGACGATCGAGGGGCTCGGTGGCGAGTTCCGTTTCAGCAGCCGCGTCGACGACCTGTTGGTGGAGCTCGATGCGGCAGGCGTGCGCCACGTGCGTGGCGTGCGCCTCGCGAGCGGCGAGGAGTTGCGCGCCGACCATGTGGTGATCGCGCTCGGCCACAGCGCGCGCGATACGTTTGCGATGCTGCAAGAGCGCGGCGTGTTCCTCGAGGCGAAACCGTTCTCGCTCGGCTTTCGCATCGAGCACCCGCAATCGCTCATCGACCAGTCGCGCTTCGGACCGCAGGCCGGGCATCCGCTGCTCGGCGCGGCCGACTACAGGCTCGTGCATCACGCCCGCAACGGACGTTCGGTCTACAGTTTCTGCATGTGCCCGGGCGGCACCGTGGTCGCGGCGGCGAGCGAGCCGGGAGGCGTCGTCACCAACGGCATGAGCCAGTACTCGCGCAACGAGCGCAACGCGAATGCTGCGATCGTCGTCGGGATCACGCCTGCGGACTTCGCGCCGTACGGCGACGGGCCGCTCGCCGG
>DATLNY010000185.1:0-4131 GCA_035536495.1 Candidatus Saccharimonadia bacterium
GCATCGGGTCCCTGCTCAGAGGCGAGCCGCGAGCCGCGTGCCCTGGTCGATCGCGCGCTTCGCGTCGAGCTCCGCCGCGACTTCGGCGCCGCCGATCAGGTGCGAGCGCACGCCGCGCGCCTCGAGTACCGCGTGCAGCTCGCGATTCGGCTCCTGTCCTGCGCAGACGACGACGTGGTCGACCGCGAACAGGTGCGGCTTGTCGCCGATCGTGACGTGCAGCCCCGCGTCGTCGATGCGGCGGTATTCGACGCCGCCGATCATCTCGACGCGCTTCATCCGGAGCGTCGCGCGATGCACCCATCCCGTCGTCTTGTTGAGGCGGGCGCCGGGGCGCCCTTCGGAGCGTTGCAGCAGGAACACCTGCCGCGCGGGCGGCGACGGCTTCGGCGCGATGCCTTCGACCGCGCCGCGCGCGGCGAGCGAACGGTCGACGCCCCACTCGGCGAGCCACGCGTCGAGGTCGAGTGTCGGCGAATGGCCGTCCTGCACGAGGAATTCCGCGGTGTCGAAGCCGATGCCGCCGGCGCCGATGATCGCGACCCGCGCGCCGACGGGCCGCGCGTGCAGCAGCACGTCGACGTAGCTCAGCACCTTCGGATGATCGCTGCCCTCGATCCGCGGTGCGCGCGGATGCACCCCGGTCGCGAGCACCACCTCGTCGAAACCTGCGAGCGCACCTGCGTCGGCGCGGGTATCGAGCGCGAGCGTGACGCCGAGCGTCTCGATGCGGCGGCCGAAATAGCGCAGCGTCTCGTGGAATTCCTCCTTGCCCGGGATGCGCTTGGCCATGTTGAACTGCCCGCCGATCGTGCCGGCAGCCTCGAACAGGGTCACGCGATGGCCGCGCTCGGCGAGCGTCGTCGCGCACGCGAGACCCGCCGGTCCGGACCCGACCACCGCGATGCGCTTCGGCGTCGTCGTCGCGACGATGTTCAGCTCCGTCTCGTTGCACGCGCGCGGGTTCACGAGGCAGGTCGCCTTGCGGTTCTCGAACACGTGGTCGAGGCAGGCCTGGTTGCACGCGATGCACGTGTTGATCTCGTCGGCGCGTCCCTGCGCTGCCTTGCGCACCCATTCGGGATCGGCGAGCAGCGGCCTAGCCATCGAGACCATGTCGGCCTGGCCGCTCGCGAGGATCCGCTCGGCGACGTCGGGCATATTGATGCGATTGGTCGTGACGAGTGGCAGCGAGACCTCGCGCTTCATCCGCTCGGTCACCCAAGCGAACGCCGCGCGCGGCACGCTCGTGACGATCGTCGGGATCCGCGCCTCGTGCCAGCCGATGCCGGTGTTGAGCATCGTCGCGCCGGCCGCCTCGACCTGCCGTGCTAGCGCGACGACTTCGTCCCAGCTCTGGCCACCCTCGACGAGGTCGAGCATCGAGAGGCGGTAGACGATGATGAAATCCGGCCCGACGGCCGCCCGCATGCGGCGCACGATCTCGGTCGCGAAGCGCATGCGCTTCTCCGGTGTGCCACCCCAGTCGTCGTCGCGGCGGTTCGTGCGCGCGCACAGGAACTCGTTGATGAGGTAGCCCTCCGAGCCCATCACCTCGACGCCGTCGTAGCCCGCTTCGCGCGCGAGGCTCGCGCAGCGCACGAACTCGCCGATCGCCCGTTCGACGCCGCGTGCGCTGAGCTCCCACGGCGTGAACGGCGTGATCGGCGACTTCGCGCGTGACGGCGCGACCGACATCGGGTGGTACGCATAGCGACCCGCGTGCAGGATCTGCATGCAGATGCGGGCACCCTCGGCATGCACCGCAGCGGTGACCTTGCGATGCCGCGGCACCTCGGAGCGCCACGACAGCTTCGAGGCGAACGGCGCGAGCCAGCCTCGGATCGACGGCGCGATCCCGCCCGTCACGATCAGCGCGACGCCGCCGCGCGCGCGCTCGGCGAAATACCGCGCCAGCGCGTCGTAGTCCCGTGCGCGGTCCTCGAGCCCCGTGTGCATCGAGCCCATCAATACGCGGTTGCGCAGCGTCGTGAAGCCGAGGTCGAGCGGCGCGAGCAGGTGCGGGTACGTCGCCATCGCGTGAAGGTCCCTTCGCAGGGGAAAACCCCTAGGTTTTCCGCGCACCTTGCACAGCTTGAGTCGAGCGTACAAGCGCGCGCGATGGGCTCCGGTCGTGCGCGTTGCGAAGCGGACGCGGGCCTGTCGCACGCCGCAAGCGCGGGATGCGGCGTTTTCCCGCGCAAACTGCGCGCTTTTTGCCCGGAAACCGCGAGGCGGCCTACGCGGCTTCCACGATCGCGCGCCCGAAGCGGGCGTTGGTCCGGTTCCTGCAAAAGCGACGGCAGGAGACATTTTCGGGAACACGATGGAACATCAATATGTAGTGCTGGCGACCGTATCGACCGGGTGGCTCGTCGAGCGCGACGCGCGGGGCCTCGCCCTGCACGATGCGCTCGAGGAAGCGATCGCCGATGCGGTCGAGGCTGCCAGGGACGAGGCGAAGGAAGGCGACGTGGTCACGCGCGTGACGCTCGTCGACGAGAGCGGCGAGCGCGTGCCGCTGACGCGGTTCGGCCAGGTGGTCGGACGCAACATGCTGCTGAAGCGCATCCAGCGCTGGACCGATCCGGCCGACGCCGCGCAGTCGCGCTTGTCCGCTGTGCTGCAACCGACGATGGTGACTTCATGACCGAGCGCCCGCTGATCAGCCTCCGCGGCAACAAGCGCTGTGTCCGGCGCGACAGCGCCGGCCGTTTCGCCGAGTCGGACGCCACCGGTCGCTCCGGCGCGCAGGACGGGCGCCAAGAGGCGGGCAACGTCTCCAAACCGGGTGAGGGCGATCACGGCGATCGCCACAGCTGAGGCCCAACCGCGGCCCAGCCGCAGACGCAGCAGCAGGTAGTTCGATTCGCCGATGGTGCGTTGTTGAAGCACGCCGCGTCCCTCCCGACGCGGCGTTCGCGCACTCCCCGATTTACAATGGGGCCGCCATGCCGGCCGCCACCAGACCACGTGCACACAAACGCGGCTTCGACCTCGAGCTCGCGCGCGCGCATCTCGGCAAGCGCGACCGGCAGTTGCAGCGATGGATGAATCGCATCGGTCCGCTCGACGTGCACTGGCGCAAGCCCTGGGAGCCCGTCGATGCGCTCGCGCGCTCGATCGTGTTCCAGCAGCTTTCGGGCAAGGCCGCGGCGACGATCGTCGGCCGCGTCGAACAGCTCGTGCCGGGCCGGCGCAAGCTCACCGCCGAATCACTCGCGGCGCTGACGCCCGACCAGCTGCGAGCCTGTGGCGTCTCGGGCAACAAGCAGCGTGCGTTGCACGATCTCGCGGAGAAGTCGCTTGCGGGCGTGGTGCCGACCGCCGCGGAAATGCGCTTCCTCGACAACGAGGAGATCATCGCGCGCCTCACCGAGGTCCGCGGCATCGGCCGCTGGACCGTCGAGATGATCCTGATGTTCCGGCTCGGCCGCCCCGACGTGCTGCCCGTCGACGACCTCGGCGTGCGCCGCGGTGCGCAGATCCTGCGCGGTTACGAGGAGATGCCGAAGCCGCGCGAGCTCGCGGAGCTCGGCGAGCGCTGGGGCCCGTACCGCACGCTCGCGAGCCTCTACCTGTGGCGCGTCGTCGAGCACGCGACGCGCAAGACGCAGGTCGCGCCGGCCTGAGCGCGTGTCACGCGCTGCGTGCAGCGCTCGCCGGGTCGAATCGCCAGTGCCACGGCTCGTACGCGATGCCGTGGGGATTGCCGCGCGGGTACGACAGCACGAAGCCGAAGCGCTGCGCGTTCGCGCGCAGCCATGCGAACGCCGGCGACTGCTCGAACGGTTCCTCCAGCGCAGGGTAGCCCGGGGTCGCCAGGTCGAGCGCGCGGCCCCCATGGTGCTCGCTGTAGCCAGGGGCTGCGTTGACGCGCAGGATCGCGTCGAGCGACTCGCCGCGCGCGAGCTTGCGCGCGAAGATCCCCGACTGGTACGCGATCGAGCGGAACGCGGAAACCAGCTGCAGTGATACGCCGTCTGCAACCGCCGCTCGCTGCATGCGCCGCCAGGCCGCGGCCGCGTCCGATTCGAGCCACTGCGCGCGACCGTGGATGTCGGTGCCGGCGAACGCAAGAAGCGCAGGCTCGCGCGTACGCGGCAGGCCGCGCTCGCGCCCGTGCTCGTC
>DATLNY010000186.1:0-6393 GCA_035536495.1 Candidatus Saccharimonadia bacterium
GGCGATGCACGTCACCGCGGCGTTCGGGATGGTTGCGGTTTCGCGCGGCATCGAGCGGCTGCTGGCGCGCCGCGAGCCCGCGTAACGGGCCCCGTCGTCAGCCGAGGGCGAACAACCGCAATGCGTTCGCGGTCGTCTGCACCGCGACTTCCGTCGGCGAGATGCCACGCAGCTCGGCAATGCACTCACAGACCTCGACGATCCGGGCCGGCTCGTTACGCTCGCCCCGGCGCGACGCATTCGGTTGATCCGGCGCGTCGGATTCGAGCAGGAGGAACTCGAGCGGCATCGCCCTGACGACGCGGCGGATCCGGTTGGCGCGCTCGTATGTGACGGGCCCGCCGATCCCGATCAGGAAGCCGAGATTGAAGAGCTGCCGCGCCTGCTCCTCGCTGCCACCGTAGCTGTGCACGACCCCGGTCAGCCCGGGATGCGCGCGAATCGCGGCGATGATCGCCTCGACGGCGTGGCGCGCATGGAGCACGACGGGCAATCCGCGCTCGCGCGCCAGTGCGAGCTGAGGCCGCAGGAAATCGTGTTGCCGCTCGCGATCGAGCGATTCGACGTAGAAGTCCAACCCGCATTCGCCGACGCAGACCGCCGAATCGTCGTCGAGCCGGCCGCGCAGCGCGACGAGGTCGGCGGGATCGTGGTCGTCGAGGTAGACCGGATGCAGGCCGTAGCCGGGGAACAGGCCGTCGTGCGATGCGCAGACCGCGCGCAGCTCGTCCCAGTCGCGCGAGACGACGGCCGGAACGACCTGGCGCGTGACCCCGGCGCAGCGCGCGCGCTCGATCGCCTCGGTGCGGTCGGCATCGAAGGCGTCCACGTCGATGTGACTGTGGCTGTCGACCAGCAGCATCGTGCACATGCTTGCACGGCTCGTGCCTTCAAGTCCTAGCCGGCTGCACCGCGCTTTGGCACACTGTCGCGGGGAATCGTCGTGGGCTGCCAGGAAGGTGGCGATGTTGCGTGCGGTACGGATGCAGGTGACTGCTAGGCTCGTCGGCGCGCTTTTCGCGTGCGCCGCGGGGCGTGTCGTCGCCGCCGGCGCGACCGACGTGCTCGATGCGAACGACGCGTGGATCGGCCCGGTCGGGCGCGTCGTCGCCGCGGAGGGTTCGCTCACGTTGCGCGGCGAGCCCGGCGTCGAGCAGGCCGTCGTCGTCTGGCCGGGGCTCGAGCTCGACGCCGGCACGATCGCATACGCGACGATCGAGCACGGCGGCCTCGCGCCACGCCACGAGCTCTCGCTGTACTTCCGGAATGCCGACGGCGAGCACGTCGTCGAGGTTCCCCGCACGCAGCGGCGCGCGACGCTGGCGCTTGCGGCGCAGTCGGGCTGGCGCGGAACGGTGACCGAAGTCGGCCTCGTCTACGGACCCGACGGGAACGTCCCGACGCTCCTCGCCGACAACCCGTTGCCCGTGCCCGAGCTTGCGCTCGCGCCCGCACCGGCCGCCGCGCGCGCGCGCGCGACGGCGACAGGGCTCGCGCGGATCGAGCCGCGGCGGGGCCCCGACAACAACCTGCTACTGGGGGGCGGCCTCGTCGCTGCGTGTGGCGCGGCGCTCGCGCTCGCGCTCGTGTTCGCCGCGCTCGCGCGCGGCCGCGGACGGCGCGCGTCGCTCGCGCTCGCGGCCGTTGCATTCGTCGCCTCCGAAGTCGTCCTCTGGCGGCAGTGGCTGGTCCAGCATGCCGACACGGTAGAAGTCGCGGCGGCGCGGCGCGAAGCCGGCGTGCCGGAGGAGCTCGACTGGGAGCTCGTCGCGATCGCCGAGCGGATCCGCGCCGGACTTGCGGGCGATGCGCCGCGCGCCGAATTCCAGCTTGCGTTCGAGGACCCGTATGTCGCCGACCGGCTGCGATTCCACCTGCTGCCGATGCGCGCATGGCGCGATGCATCGGTGATCGCGCGCGAGGGTACCTGCGTGCTCGTGCTCACCGATCGCGAGATCCCCGGCGCATGGCTCGAGGAGCAGACGGCCTTTGGCCAGGTCGTGCTCGCCGCGTCGAACGCCACCCCGGAGTGCCGATGGAATTCGTCGCCCTCGCCGCGCTGACGCTCGCGGGCTCGTGGCTCGCGCTGCCGCTAGGACGCGGCGGCATCGCGACGGCAGGCCGCTATGCGCAGGGCTATCTGCTCGCCGCAGTGATCGTGGGATGGATCGCATCGGGTTTCGAGCGCAGCGGCACGACCATCCATGCATGGCCGTTGTTCGCCGCCGTGGTCATCGCCGCGCTCGCGGCCGTCGCGCGGGATGCAAGGCGTAGCGCGCGTGGCGCTGCCGGCGACGCGCCGAAGGCGGCGCTCGTCGCGCTGCTCGTCGTCGCGCTCGCCCACGCGGCGCTCGCCGCGAGCACCGCCCAGTCGCAACCCCCGTTCCCGTGGGATGCGTGGACCAACTGGCTGTTCCGCGCGCGCGCGTGGTTCCTCGAGCCCGGCGTGCCGTTCAGCCCGATCCCGCTCGAATCCGCGGCGCGGCCGGTCCAGGTGCCCGGAGCGCATTATCCGGCCGCGATCCCCGGCCTCGTCGCGTGGCTCGCGCGGCTCGGCGGCGACTGGTCGTACCCGCGCCTCCTGCTCGCGTGGCCGCTCGCCTACCTCGCCGCGGTTTTCGCATTCGGCGCGCTCGCCGACCATGTGCTGCGCAGTCGCGCCACGGCATTGGTAGCGGCAGTCCTGCTCGCCGCTACGCCGCTCGTCGTCACGCACGCGTTGCTGGCGGGATACGCCGATCTCTGGACGATGGGCGCCGTCGTGCTCGCGGCGGGCGGGGCGTTCGAGTGGCGCCGGACGCGTCGCTTCGACCCGCGCATCGGCGCCGCGATGTTCCTGCCGGTGCTCGTCAAGATCGAGGGGCTCGTCTGGCTCGCGATCCTGCTGCTCGCGCTCGCGCTCGTCTGGCGACCACGCGTGTTCGGCATCGCGCTAGCCGCGCTCGCCGCCGTCGCGCTGCTCGCGATGTTCGCGTGGCCGGGCGGCTTGCACCTGTTTTCCGAGCGCCTCGTGCTCGCGCCTGACCTCGTCCGGATCCCGTACCTCGGTTCGTCGCCCCTGTCGCTCAATCCGGTGCTCGGGCCACTCGTGCGGGCGCTGCTGACGAGCCAGACGTTCGGCGTCGCGATCTGGGCCGTGCTCGCGGGCGGCGTCGCGTCGTTCGTGCTGCGGCGCGATCGCCTGGCTCCGGTCGCGGAGCACGCCGACGCGTGGCGCGTCGTGCATGCGTTCGCGCTGCTCTCGCTCGCGTTCGTGCTGTCGTTGTTCGCGTTCACGCTCGCGGGGCGCTGGGCGCTCGACCAGACGTCGCTGAGCCGGGTCGTCATGCAGCTGTTGCCGGTCTGGCTGCTCGTGGCGGCGCGTGCGTTCGAGCCGCTAGATCCGCGCGCCACCGGCTCGATCAGCGCGTCGCGATCCGGCGCATAGCGCCGACGGAGCAGCCGGGCGTGCGGTGCCCTGCGCGCCGCGTCAGCGGCGGTCGCCGCGGACCTCATGCTCGAGGATCGCCATGCGCTGCGCGAGGTAGCGCAGCTTGCGCATCTGGCGCGTCCGGTCGAGATCCCCGGTCAGCATCTTGACGAGCAGCATCAGCAGCGCGACGACGACGAGCAGGATCGGCGGATACGCGACGCCGAGCCGCACGCCGATCCAGTCGATCATGCCCGGGAAGATCCCGAACGCCACGACGGCCGCCGACACGAAGACCCACCAGATCGCGTAGCTGCCGTGCAGGCGGTCGCGTCGCACGAGGTAGAGCATGCCGAGACCGATGCCGATCCCGAGCGCGGCGAGCACGGCGCGCAACGCGATGCCGCCCGTCACGAGCCGGCCTCTTCGAGGTTGCGCCCGCGCTTGCTCGCGCCGAGGATCGACGAGAACGCCATGTAGTGCGCGACCGCGAACCACGAGCTGAACACGCGTGACTTGCCGTCGAGCCGTGCCGACATCGTGACGTCGCGCTCGACGACGCGCAGGCGCTTGCGCCGCATCAGCAGCAGTAGCCCGAGGTCCTGGTAGTCGAAGCTCGTCGCGGCCCAGCTCGCGGCGACCGCGATCGCGCGGCGTGAATACGCGCGGAAACCGGAAGTGAGGTCGACGATCTCGAGGCCCGACAGCAGGCGCAGGTAGCGCCACGCGAACCGGCGCAGGCCCGAGGCACGTGCGACGCACGCGCCGATCACGACCTCGGCCGTGCCGTCGACGATCGGGGCCATCAGCGTGCCGATCTGCGCGGGGTCGTGCTGGCCGTCGGCGTCCATCGTCACGACGAGGTCGTAGCCGTGGCGATACGCGTAGCGCAAGCCGGTCTGGGTCGCGGTCCAGGCGCCGAACCGGAACGGCATCGAGAGCACGGTCGCCCCGGCTTCGCGCGCGATCGCGGCGGTCGCATCGTCGGAGTGGTCGTCGACGACGATCGCCTCGGCGCTCGAACAGGCCCGCAGGCGTTCGAGCACCGCACCGATATTGCCGGCTTCGTTGTAGGCAGGCAGGACGATCGCCAGCCGCGGCAGGTTCGTATCGGCAGTCCGGTTCATGGCTCGCTCGGCCGCGCGCGGGAGCGCGGCATGACTCGAGGACGCAGGACGACCGCGGGGCCCCTGCCTCTCTCGCGATGTCGCCACAGTGTGACGTAAGTGGGCGCAGTATAACGTGATTGCGCGCCGCAGCATCGACGCGCGGCGGGGTCGTCAGTACGCCGCGGCGGGCAGCGTGTAGAGGAAGTACGGCAGGTCCATCTCGGGCGCCTTCCCGCCGAGCTGCGTGATCGCGGCGGAAACCTGGCCGCGATGGTGCGTGCCGTGGTTGAAGACGTGCAGCACGCACGATGCGCGCGGCAGCCTCGCCGGCGTGCCGTCGAGCTTGCGGAAGTCGGCGACCCCGCCGAGGTCCGCGTCCGTCAGCGAGTCGAGATACCTGCGCCACACGGCTGATCTTCCGAGCAATTCGGTACGAAGCACGCCGCGTTCCGCGACGACCTCGTCGGACAGCGCGACCGGCTTCCAAAGCTCGCCTACGAGCCGGCCGTACCAGAGATGGTCGACCAGCAGCAGGTGGTTGAGCGTCCCGTGGATGCTGCGGAAGAACAGGCCGGTATCGAGGCGATAGCGCTCCTCGTCGAGCGGGTCGAGCGCCGCGAACAGAGTCCCGTAGGCCCAGCCGTGGTATTCGGCCATCCATTCGCAATGGCGGCGCAGGTCCATCGAGTTCGGCCCGGGCGCGTGCTACGACGCGCGAGTCGCGTCGCTGCGGCGCAGCGCACGCAGGATCGCGAAGATCACCACCAGCGCAACGAGGCTTGCCACGATCGCGAGCCACTCGTTGCGCGACATCGTCGTCAGGATCGCGACCATCGCGAACACCGAGACCGCCGGAATCGCCCACGCGCCGCCCGGCAGCCGGAACGGCTCGCCGTGCTCGCGCGTGTCCCCGCGCTGCAACTTCCACGCCGCGATCGCGACGGCGATGTAGACGAGGCAGTTCGCGCCGCCCGACATCGTGATCAGGAACTCGAACGTCCCGAAGATCGCGAGCAGGCAGCCGATTGCCGAGTGCAGCAGCACGGCATTGAGCGGCACGCGATAGCGCTCGGTCACGCGTCCGATCGGCGCGGGAAGGTATCCGTCGCGACCGAGGGCATACACGGCGCGCGACGAGCCGAGCACGTTACCCATCAGGAACCCGAACATCGAAACGCTCGCGGTGATGAGCAGCAGCGTGAACGCCGGCCCCCAGATCCGTCCCGCGGTGGCCGCGAGCGGCGTCTTGTGGCCGGCGAGCTCCGCCCCGAGCACGCCCTGCGCGACGGTCTGGATCCCGACGTAGACGAGCACGACGATCAGCAGCGCCGCGATCGCGGCACGCGGCACGTCCCTGGCCGGGTCGCGGACTTCCCCGGACGGCATCAGCGCGGTCTCGATGCCCGAGTACGCGAAGATCACCATGATCATCGACGCGCCGAGCGCGGGCCACGAGGGAATCGCCGTCAGCGAAACCTGCGACCAGTCGACGAAGAACAGCCCGACCGACGCGAGGATGACGAGCGGAGTGAGCTTGACGGTCGCGAGCGCGACGATCGCGCGCGCGCCGAGCCTGACGCCGAACGCGTTGAGCGCGACGAGCACGGCGTAGAGCACGACGAAGAACATCGCGCGCGGCCAGCCCTCGCCGAGCGACGGGAGCACGTGGGCGACCTGCTCGTTGAGCCCGTTCGCGACGCCGGGGCCCGAGACGACGTTGCCGATCCACATCAGCGCACCGGTGATGAAGCCCGCGAAGCTCCCGAACGACGCCCCGACATAGGTGTACGGCCCGCCGGTCGACGAAACGCGGCTGCCGGCGGCCGCGAAGCACAGCGTGATCGGGATGATCGCGGCGGCGCCCATGATGAACGC
>DATLNY010000187.1:0-4833 GCA_035536495.1 Candidatus Saccharimonadia bacterium
CGAGCGCGTCGCGGCAGACCTGTTCCGCGGTGGCGAGATCACCCCGCGCGAGCGCGGGGCGCACCGGCGCGAGCGGGTCGTCGCCGCCGGAAACGCTCAAGTGGACGTCCTTCCGGATTTCACGAGACGAGCTCCTCGAAAGCCGGCACGATCGACGGATCGCCGTACAGCGTATCGCTGCGCCCGGCGATCGCCGCGGCGAGCGCGCCGCGGCGATCGGGCTCCGCCGCAATCGCTGCGGCAGTCGCGACGTACGCGCCGGCGTCGCGCGCGACGAGCTCGTCGAGCCCGAGCAGGCGCAGGATCGCGGCGCTGTGCCGCGATCGCATCGTGTCGCCGGGCAGCGTCACGAGCGGCGTGCCGAACGCCAGCGCCTCGAGCGAGGTGTTGCCGCCCGACCAGTCGAACGAGTCGAGCAGCAGCGTCGCGCCGCGCGCGACCGAGAGGAAGTCGCGATACGGCAATGCCGGCAGCACGACGAGCTGCCGCGCGGGATCGGCGCCGTGCGCACGGAACGCCTTGGCGAGCCGGCGCGCGAGCGCGTCGCGCACGTGCGCCTTCGGGTGCGGGACGAGCACGAGCGCATGGCCGGGGCACCGCGCGAGGATCTGCGCGAACGCCGCGTCGTGCCCGGGGTGGAGCTTGTGGGCGCTCTGCGGGCAGAAGAGATACCGCGTGACCGACCGGTCGGGCAGCGGCGCGACGTAGTCGCTCGGACTTTCCGGCGGCTCGTAGTCGATGCCGAGGTTCGGCAGCACGACGAGCTGCTCGGTGTAGTGCGAGGCAGCACCGGGCGGCTCCATCGCGGCGCCCGACACGAACCGGTCGATCGTGTCGAGCCCGCTCGTGATCGGATGTCCCCACGTCGCGAGCTGCAGTGGCGCGAACTTCAGTGCAGCGAGCAGCTGCGACCACGGATGCATGCCGATGTCGAGATGCACGACGACGTCGAGCTGCGCCGCACGAATTTGCCCGGGCAGCGCCGCAACGTCGTCGGGCGCGGGCACGAAGTGCTCGACCGACGCGCGCAGGCGCTCGGTCCAGGAATCGGTGCGCGGATCGAGCGCGAACACCATGCGCTCGAACCGCGTCGCGTCGAGGCCGGTAATCCATCGCCCGAAAAGCTTCAGCACCGTGTGCTCGCGGAAATGCGCCGAGACGAAGCCGATGCGACGGCGCGGGCCCCGCTGCGCGCGCGGCGGCGCCTCGAGCTCGGGGAACGCGATCCGCGCGAGCCTGCGCACCATCGCGCCGTAGCGACGCTGCTCGTCGAACAGCGGCTCGCCGAGGTAGTGGCGGTGGAAGTTCGTCGCGCTCGTCAGCAGCGCGAACGCCTCGTCACGCGACGGCGGCCGCTCCGCGAGCTCCGCCTCGAACGCGCCGAGCTCGCGCGCCCAGCCCGCGCGGCTGCGCGCGCAGGACGCGAGGTCGGGGTGCACGATCGGCAGCGTCTGCCACGCGAGCATGCGGATCTGCCGGTCGCGCGGCGCACGCGCTCGCGCAAGGAACAGCGCCGCGGACGCCTCGTCGTTGCGGTCGTCGCGCCGCAACGCGTCGCCGAGCTCGGCGTGCACGAACGGGTCATCGGGGCGCAGCTCGGCGAGGCGCCGCCGCGCCCAGATCTCACCGTCGGCGCGGCCGCACGTCGCGGCTGCGCGCGCGAGCCCGTCGAGCGCACGCGGATCGTTCGGCGCCAGACGCTGCGCCTCGGCGAAATGCCGCTCGGCCGCAACGGCGTCGCCTGCCGCAAGCTCGGCCTCTGCGAGCGCGAGCCGTACCGCAAGGTCGCCGGGAGCGCGCGTCGCGGCGTCGCGGAGTGATGCCAGGCCGGAACTCGGGTCGGACGCGGATTCGATGGCGTTCACCGGGCGCCGGACGCCGGGAACCGCGCGCAGGCGCGATGCGCCGTTATCATGGTCGCTTCCCGCGCCGTGCCGTGGCGCCGCACCCTGTCCGAGGAGAAATCGATGTTCGAGTCGTCCATGCGTATCGACGGCTACGATCCGGAGCTCGCCGCGGCGATCCGCAACGAGCTGCAGCGCCAGGAGGACCACGTCGAGCTGATCGCGTCGGAGAATTATGCCAGCCCGCGCGTGCTCGAGGCGCAAGGCACGGTGCTGACGAACAAGTACGCCGAAGGCTACCCCGGCAAGCGCTACTACGGCGGCTGCGAGTATGTCGACGTCGCCGAGACGCTCGCGATCGAGCGCTGCAAACTGCTTTTCGGCGCCGATTACGCGAACGTCCAGCCGCATTCGGGCTCGCAGGCCAACGCCGCGGTCTATTTCGCGCTGCTGAAGCCGGGCGACACGATCCTCGGGATGAGCCTCGCGCACGGCGGCCACCTGACGCACGGCGCGAAGGTCAACTTCTCGGGCAAGCTCTTCAAGGCGGTGCAGTACGGGATCGACGTCGCGACCGGGCTCATCGACTACGACGAGGTCGAGCGCCTCGCGCGCGAGCACAAGCCGAAGATGCTCGTCGCGGGATTCTCGGCGTATTCGCAGATCATCGACTGGGCGCGCTTCGCCGCGATCGCAAAGGATGTCGGTGCGTATTTCTTCGTCGACATGGCGCACGTCGCGGGGCTCGTCGCGGCCGGCGCGTATCCGAACCCGGTCCCGCACGCCGACGTCGTGACGTCGACGACGCACAAGACGCTCCGCGGCCCGCGCGGCGGCCTCATCGTCGCGAAGGCCAACGCCGAGATCGAGAAGAAGCTCCAGTCGATGGTGTTCCCGGGCACGCAGGGCGGCCCGCTCATGCACGTCATCGCCGCGAAGGCGGTCGCATTCAAGGAGGCGCTCGAGCCGTCGTTCAAGGCATACGCACAGCAGGTCGTGAAGAACGCGCAGGCGATGGCCGGCACGATGCTCGGGCGCGGCTACAAGATCGTTTCTGGCGGCACGAAGAACCATCTGTTCCTCGTCGATCTCATCGGGCGCGAGGTGACGGGCAAGGACGCCGAGGAGGCGCTCGGTCGCGCGCACGTCACCGTCAACAAGAACGCGGTGCCGAACGATCCGCGCTCGCCGTTCGTGACGTCGGGGCTGCGCCTCGGCACGCCGGCCGTCACGACGCGCGGCTACCTCGAAGCCGATTGCGTCGCGCTCGCGGGCTGGATGTGCGACCTGCTCGATGCGCCCGGCGACGAATCGGTCGACGCGCGCGTGCGCGAAGCCGTCGTCGCGCAGTGCCGCCGCTTTCCCGTCTACAAGGCCTGATCGCGGCCGATGCACTGTCCGTTCTGCCACCACGACGACACGCGCGTGATCGACTCACGCCTGACCGAGGACGGGCTCGCGGTGCGGCGCCGCCGCGAGTGCCCGAACTGCAGCGAGCGGTTCAACACGTTCGAGCACGCGGAGCTCAAGCTGCCCGCGATCGTCAAGCAGGACGGCCGCCGCGAGGCGTTCGACGAGAAGAAGCTGCGCTCGGGCCTCGAGCTCGCGCTGCACAAGCGCCCGTTCGGTGGCGACACGATCGATGCGATGGTCGAGCACGTCGTCAAGAAGCTGCGCACCGCGGGCGAGCGCGAGATCCCGTCGCTGCGGCTCGGCGAGTGGGTCATGGCGGAGCTCAAGCGCATCGACCAGGTCGCGTATGTGCGCTTCGCGTCGGTCTATCGCCGCTTCGAGGACGTGCAGGCGTTCCGCGAGGAAGTCGAGCGGCTCGAGCGCGACCTGCCGCAGCTCGCGGACCTGCAGTTGTCGCTGCTCGGCGAAACCGAGGCGCCGCGCGAGGCGCGCAGCCCCGCCGGCGCGCGAGCAGACAAGAAGAAGCCGTCGCCCGCCCGATGATTCCGCAGCATCGTTCCGACGCATTCCGCATCGAGTACCTCGCGGCGCACCCCGAGCACGTCGCGCCGCTCGCGACGCTGCACCACGCGCAGTGGCACGCGATGCTGCCGGGCTGGACCTATGCGACCGCGTTCGCGGAGCTCGCGTCGCATCGCGAGGGGCCCGCGATCCCGACGACCGTCGTCGCGCTCGCGGGAGACTCGCTGCTCGGCTCGTGCAGCCTGCTCGCGGACGACCACGACCACGACGCGACGCGCGCGTATTCGCCCTGGCTCGCGAGCCTCTTCGTGCTCGGCCCGTACCGGCGGCAGGGCATCGGCCGGGCGCTGACCGCGCGCATCGTCGCCGACGCCGCGGCGCTCGGCGTCGGTACGCTGTACCTCTATACGCACGACGCCCCGGGCTACTACGCAGCGCTCGGCTGGCGCGAGCACGCGAAGTACCGGTTCGGCGCGTTCGAAGTCGACGTCATGGCGATCGCCACCGATGCGGGCCGCATCGCGCAGGACGCCGCGGCCCGGACGGCGCACGCGTGAGCTGGTCCGCGTTCGACCATCGCGCGATGTCGCGCGCGCTCGCGCTGGCCGAATTGGGCGTCGCGACGACGCAGCCGAACCCGCGCGTCGGCTGCGTCCTCGCGCGCGACGACGCCGTCGTCGCCGAAGGCTGGCACGAGCGCAGGGGCGGCCCGCATGCCGAGGTCGTCGCGCTGCGCGAGGCCGGCGAGCGCGCGCGCGGCACGACCGCGTACGTGACGCTCGAACCCTGTGCGCATACGGGCCGGACCGGGCCTTGCGCGGGCGCGCTGATCGAGGCCGGCGTCGCGCGCGTCGTCGCCGCGTGCGAGGACCCGTTTCCCGAAGTCGCGGGGCGCGGCTTCGAGCGGCTGCGCGCCGCGGGCGTCGCGGTCGAGGTCGGGCTGATGCGCGCTGCGGCGCGGGAGCTCAACCGCGGTTTCTTCATGCGGATCGAGCACGGGCGGCCGTGGGTACGCGTCAAGCTCGCGGCGACGCTCGATGGCCGCACCGCGCTC
>DATLNY010000188.1:0-3865 GCA_035536495.1 Candidatus Saccharimonadia bacterium
ACACAAACCACGCGTGGCGAACCGATTGATCGCTTCGCTGCCGCGCCGAGAGCGCCCGCGCTTCATCGCGCTTTGCGAGCCGGTCGAGCTTGCATTCGGCGACGTGCTCTGCGTCGCCGACGCGCGCTACGAATCCGCCTATTTCCCGCTGCGCGGCTCGATTTCGCTGGTCGCCGAGATCGGCGGCCGTCCCGCGATCGAAATGGGGCTCATCGGCAACGAAGGCATGCTCGGCGCGACGCTCGCGCTCGGCATCGACGCCGCGCCGCTGCGGGCCGTGGTCCACTCGCCCGGCAGCGCGTTGAAGATCGGCGTCGAGCAGTTGCGCGGCGCACTGCGCGATCATCCCGCGCTCGCGCGTGCGCTCTCGTCGTACCTCTACGTCCTCGTCGCGCAGCTCGCGCAGTCCGCTGCGTGCACGCGCTTCCATGCGGTCGACGAACGGCTCGCGCGCTGGCTCCTCATGACGCACGACCGCGTGCACGCGGACCATTTCCGCCTCACGCACCAGCATCTCGCCGACCACCTCGGCGTGCGCCGCAGCGCGGTCACGATCGCGGCGGGTGCGCTGCACGACCGGGAGATCATCCGGTACAGCCGCGGCGCGATCCGCGTGCTCGCGCGCGACGGCCTCGAGGCCGCCGCCTGCGAGTGCTACGACGCGATGCGCGACGACTACGCCCAGCACTTTGCCCCGCTGCGACCGGGCGCGGCGCGCCGCTGACCGAATCGGCCGGAATCCTCCGCTCTAGAACGGGATGTCGTCGTCCTCGAACCCGTCCGCGGGCGGCGCGTTCCGCGGCGCTGAATCACGCCCGCCGCCGCCACCGCCGGCTCCGCGTTCGGCGACCGCACCGGCCGGACGCGCGCTGCGCTCGCCGCGTGGCGCCATCGCGCCTTCACCGCGATCGCCGGCGCCGCCGAGCATCTGCATCTCGTTGCCGATGATCTCGGTCGAGAATTTCTCGACGCCGTCCTGCGCCGTGTACTTGTCGGTGCGGATCGAGCCTTCGACGTAGATCTGGCGGCCCTTCTTCAAGTACTCGCCCGCGATCTCGGCGAGCTTTCCGAAGAACTTCACGCGGTGCCACTCGGTGCGCTCCTGCTTCTCGCCGGCCTTGTCGGTCCACGCTTCGGAGGTCGCGAGGCGCACCGTCGTGATCGCAGCGCCACCGGCCGTGTAGCGGGTTTCGGGGTCGGCGCCGAGATTGCCGATCAGGATGACTTTGTTGACGCCGCGTGCCATGGGCTGGTTCCTGTTGCTGCTTCGGGATACCCGGCTGCGATCAGAGCAGGCGCGCGGCCGGTACGGGAGCGGCATTTTGCCACCTGCGACGTAGGAAAGCGCCGTCGCCGCACAACCCCGCGCGGGCGCTCGATTTCGCCGCCTCAGGACGAGCGGTTCGGATCCGTCATCGGCTCGGCGAGTTCGCGCGGGCCCGGCGGTGCGCCGCCGGGTGGCGCCGACGTCTGTCGCTCGATCATGCGGCGCACGCGCGGCGGCTCGGGGCCCTGGTGCAGCGCGCGCAGGCGCGCGGGCACCGTCGCGTCGTCGCGCGTGATCCGGTTCGTGTGGCGCACGTACTCGAGCCACGTCGGCGTGCGGTACTCCTCGATCCAGATGCGCGGATCGGCGAGGTCGCGCAGCAGCGACCAATCGTGCGCGCCGTCGCGCAGCCGGATGCGGCGGCGCTCGGCCATCGCCGCGAGGAAATCGAGCACGTCCTCCTCGCGGATCACGTATTCGATCGTCACGACGACCGGCCCCGTGCGCGGCTCGACCGGCACCGCCGTCGCGGGCTCGCGCCACTCGCGCAGCGGATCGAGGTCGAGCGCAGCCGATTGCGCGAGCGGCGCGCGCAGCCCGAACAGCGCGCACGCGACGAGCACCGCGGCGCCGCCGAGGAGCGCGGTGCCGATTCCTTCTTTTGTCGCGACGACGCCCCATAGCCAGCTGCCGCCCGCGAGGCCGCCGAACGCCGCCATCTGGTACAGCGACAGCGCCCGCGCGACGACCCATCGCGGCGTCGACAGCTGCACCGCGACGTTGAGCGTCGAGAGCGTCATGACCCACGCCGCGCCGCCGAGCAGCAGCACGAGCATCGTCGCGGGAAGCCGCGAGCTGATGCCCGCGATTGACGCGGTCACGGCGAAGCCGACGCAGCCGATCCGCACGAGGCTTTCGGTCGAAAACGCGTCGCGCAGGCGCGCGGTACCCGCGGCGCCCGCGACAGCCCCGACCCCGAACGCGCCGAGCAGGAGACCGTACGTCACGGGCCCGCCGCCGATCAGGCGGCTCGCGATGAGCGGCATCATCGAGATCACGGCGCTCGCGCCGACGCCGAAGAACGCGCTGCGCAACAGCACGCGCCGGATCGCGGGCGACATCGAGACGTAGCGGATCCCCGATGCGATCGCCTGCCCGAGACGCTCGCGCGGCAGCGGCTGCGGATGCACGACGGGCCGCCAGCGCGCGAGCACCGCGACGAGGCCGAGGTAACTCACGGCGTTCAACGCGAACGCCGCGGCGGCACCCGCCGTCGCGACGATCGCGCCGCCGATCGCAGGACCGACGCTGCGCGCGATGTTGAACCCGACGCTGTTGAGCGCGACCGCGGACGGCAGCTCGGCGCGCGGCACCATGTCGCCGACCGACGCCTGCCACGCCGGCGTGTTGAACGCGCTCGCGCAGCCGATCAGGAACGTGAAGAGCAGCAGCAGCCACGGCGTCAGCACGCCGCTCCACGCGCAGGCCGCGAGCGCGATCGACACGAGCAGCATCGAGGCTTGCGCGGCGAGCATCACCTTGCGCCGGTCGACGTTGTCGGCGACGGCGCCCGCGACGAGCGAGAGCAGCATCACCGGCAACGACACCGAGGCCTGCACGAGCGCGACGATATGCGCGGGCTGTCCGAGCGCGACCATCGTCCATGCGGCACCGACGGACTGGATCATGCCGCCGAGATTCGAGAACAGGCCCGCGAGCCAGACCTGGCGGTAGACCGTGTGCCGGAACGGCGAGAGCGCCGACGCGCGCGGCTCCTCGCCCGATCGTTCTGCGTCAGGCACGTTCAATGCGATGCAACGCCGCGTACGGCGCGAACGCGCGCCTGCGGTGCAGGAGTTTCCGGGACCATGTCGCTACCGTAGCGGGTCGCGCCTTACGGCGCCCCGAATACATCGGCTCACCGTGCGTCGAGCACGCCGCGCGCGATCGCCGCTTCGACGTCGGCGAATTCGTCGATGTCGAAGCCGAGCGCCTCGGATTCGAGCACGCCGACCGAGCCCAAGGGCAGCGCCGCGAGCATGGGACTGAGCCCGCGATCGCCAGCGCGGCCGCGTGCGAGCGCGAGCACGCGCGCCGTCACGACGGCCGGAATGCCGGGCTGCCCGTCGTGCACGGTCGCGGCGCAGCCCGACGTCGCGCTCGCGGCGAGCGCGAGCAGCTGCGAAAGATGCGCAGCCTCGAGGCCCGGCTGGTCGCACCCGAGCACCAGCGTCGCTCCGTCGTGCTGCGCGAGCGCCGCGGCCGCGACGTCGAGGCTCGAGGCGAGCCCCGTCGCCCATGCGGGATTGTCGAGCACTTCGGCAGGCGTACCCTCGATGGCCGCCTCGATCAGCGCGCGATGCGCACCGACGACGACGACGAGCCGCACGGGATCCGTGCCTGCGGCGAGCCGCACCGCGCGCGCAACGAGCGTCTCGGCGTCGCGCCGCAGCAATTGCTTCGGCTCGCCGAGCCGGCGGCTGCCGCCGGCCGCGAGCACGAGCGCCGCGTGCGAGCCGCGCGTCACGCGGCGTGGAAGTGGGACTGCAACTGCGCGGCGATGCTGAGCGCGATCGCCTCGGGGCCCTGCCCGCCGAG
>DATLNY010000189.1:0-8098 GCA_035536495.1 Candidatus Saccharimonadia bacterium
CGACCGCGACGTAGAGCTCGTCGACGCCCGCAAGACCGAGCTTCTCCGCGACCGGCTCGAGCGCGGCCTGCGCGAGCGCGAGCTTCTTGAGCTCCTTCTCGAGCAGCTCGCGTCCCGCCGACACGTTGCGCGCATGATCGGCGCGCTTGAACCACGCGCGTGCCTTTTCGCGCGCGCGCGCGCTGTTGAGGAAACCGCGGTCGGCCATCAGCCAGTCGCGCCGCGGCTCCGCGACCTTGCCGGTCAGGATCTCGACCGTGTCGCCGCTTTGCGGCTGGTGGCTCAGCGTGACGATGCGGTTGTTGACCTTCGCACCGCGGCACTTGTGCCCGACTTCGGTGTGGACGAGGTACGCGAAATCGAGCACCGTTGCGCCGTGCGGCAGGTCGAGCACCTTGCCCTGCGGCGTCAGGAGATAGACGCGGTCGTCGACGAGCTCGGTGCGCAGCCCCGCCATCAGCGCGGCGTCGCCCTCGGGCTCGCCTTTTCCATCCAGCAACTGGCGCATCCACGCGACCTTGCGCTCGAACGCCGCGTCGCCCTTGCTGCCTTCCTTGTACTTCCAGTGCGCCGCGACGCCGAGCTCGGCGTGCCGGTGCATCTCATGCGTGCGGATCTGCACCTCGAGCGTGCGCCCTTCGTGGCCCATCACCGCGGTGTGGAGCGAGCGGTACTCGTTGCCCTTCGGCCGCGCGATGTAGTCGTCGAACTCGGATGCGACCGGCGGCCAGAGCGAGTGCACGACGCCGAGCGCCGCGTAGCACGTGCCGACGTCGGCGACGAGGATGCGCACCGCGCGGATGTCGTAGAGGTGGTCGAACTCGACCTCTTTCCGCTGCATCTTCTTCCAGATCGAGAAGATGTGCTTCGGCCGGCCCGCGACGTCGGCGTCGATGCCTGCGGCGCCTAGCGCGTGGCGCAATTGCGCGATCGAGGATTCGATCCAGCGCTCGCGGTCGCCGCGGCGCTCGTCGAGCAGGCGCGCGACGCGCTTGTAGGTCTCCGGCTGCAGGTGCCGGAACGCGAGGTCCTCGAGCTCCCACTTGAGTTGCCAGATCCCGAGCCGGTTCGCGAGCGGCGCGTGGATGTCGGCCGACAGCTGCGCGAGCTCGCGCCGCTCGCGTTCGTCGAGCGCGTGCGCGCGCCGCATCCGGGCGAGCTGGCGCGCGAGCAGGATGAACACGACGCGCAGGTCGCGCACGATCGCGAGCAGCAGCCGGCGCAGGCCCTCCGCGCCGCCGGGCTGGTGGCGTTCGGCGTAGAGCGACCAGACCCGCTCGGCCTCGCGCTGGCCCTCGATCAGCGCGGCGAGCTCCGCCGGTGCGTCGTCGAGGTTCGCGGCGTACGCGAGCGCCGCCGCGAGCGTCTCGGCATCGACGCCGAGCGTGTCGAGCAGCTCGAGCGTCGTCGCGAGCTCCTGCGGCTGCGCGATGCGGCGCGCCGCGCACTGCGCCACGACGCGGTCGAGCACCGGCGCGGGAGGGCGCGGCTTGATCGCGTCCCAGGGCTGGCTCGGCACGGCGGCTTCGGCGTTCACGGGGGAATTGTAGGCGGCCGCGCCGGAGCAAGCGCTCCACGGGGGCGCGGCTGCGGCGACGACAGGTGTTGATACAATCCCGCGCCGCTCCATTCGAGGTTCGCCGATGTTCCGTTTCGCCGCCGCCGTGCTCGTCCTGCTGGGCCTCGCGTTTTCGACCTGCGCGGTCGCGCAGGAGTTCTCCTCGCTCGAGGAGCGCATGTCGGAAACCGATTTTCGCGGCGCGGGCCTCGACAAGCTGACGCCCGAGGAGCTCGAGCGCCTGAACGGCTGGCTGCGCTCGCGCCTGAACGAGATCCCGAACACCGTCGTGCCGCAGTCGCAGGTCGGGTTCAAACCCGACGACGGCCTGTTCGCGGGCGGTGGTGACCGCGACGAGATCGTCAGCCGCGTCGAAGGCGTGTTCGACGGCTGGAACCGCAACACCGTCCTGAAGCTCGAGAACGGCCAGTGGTGGCAGGTGACCGAGTCGCAGAGCTTCGCGGTGCCCGAGATGCAGGCCCCGACCGTCACGATCTCGCCGGCGATGCTCGGCTCGTGGCTGATGACGGTCGAGGGCTACAACCGCAGCGCGCGCGTCACGCGGATTCGCTGATGCGCTGTTCCCCTCTCCCACCGGGAGAGGGGTAGGGGTGAGGGTCCGTGATCGCCGTGCCCTCGCAACGCAAGCCTTGATGCTCCGCCCGAACCCTCACCCGCCGCGCTGCGCGCGGCACCCTCTCGCGGAGGGAGAGGGGTCAGGCCGCGCGGTCCCACTACCCCCGCAGTCAAGACGGTGTGCGCAAATCCTCGATGAGCTTGCGCAGCCGCTTCTCCGAGACCGGCTCCTTCGTCTTCAGGTCCTGCGCGAACAGCTGCACGCGGTATTCCTCGAGCAGCCAGCGCAGCCGCTCGCACGCGGCGCGGTGCGTCGCGCCGCGGTCGTCGCGACACGCCGCGCGGAACAGCGCTTCGAGCTCGCGGACCTCGATCATGCGCGCCTGGTCCTTGCGCGGATCGGCCTGCAGGCGTTCCGCGCGCAGCGACATGCCCTTGAGGTAGCGCGGCAGCTCCGCGAGGCGCGCCCCGGCCGTCTCGCGCGCGAAGCCTGCGTGCACGAGCCGCTCGAGCTGTTCGCGCAGGTCGTCGAAGTTCGCCTTCGCGAACCCTAGCAGCGGCGCGGACAGCTTCGGCAGCAACGCGGCGTATTCGGTCAACGCGGCCTCCACGTGCGCAAGGCGCGCGACGGCCGCGGGACCGAGCGCACGCGCGAGCTCCGCGACGCGCTGCTCGAACGCATCGCGCGTCCGCAGCTCGCCGGCGCGGCCGCGCGCAAGCTCGTCGAACGCGCCCTCGACGAGATCGGCGCGCAGCGCGTCGGGTGAATCGACGAGCGTGTACGCGATCGCTACGCGCGGCGAGAGCGGCAGCTGCTTGCGCGTCTGCCGCAATCTTTCCGCGAGCGCGAGCTTCAGCAGGCGCAGCACGCCGCCCTCGTGCGCGGCATGCGCCGCGTCGTCGCGCTCGTAGACGACGATCGCCGCCGAGTCGCCGCGATCGACGAGCGCGGGATGCGCCGCGAGGCCCGCGTCGGTCCTGACGACGGCCGGCAGCTCGTCGAAGTCCCAGCGCGTGAGGCCCTCGCGTGCGTACGAGCTCGCCATCGCCTCGGCGAACGCGGTGCGTGCGCGCGCGCCGAATTCCGCGCGCAGCCCCTCGAGATCGCGCGAGTCCGCGAGTGGCCGGCCGTGCTCGTCGAGCAGCCGCACGTTCATGCGGAAATGCGGCGGCAGCTCGGCCTCGCGCCATTCGGTCGGCGGGACCGGCACGCCCGTCCGGCGCGCGAGGAATGCCGCGAGCGCTTCGAGCAGCGATTCGCGCTCCTCGATTCGATCGCGGCGCGCCTCGACCTGTGCGTCGCGATGCTCGACGTCCTCGACGAACGCGCGCGCGAAATCGGGCGCTGGAATGAAATTGCGGCGCAGCGCTTTCGGCAGCGCGCGGATCAGCTCCGCGACCTTGTCGACGAGCAACCCCGGCACGAGCCACGTCAGCCGCGCGGCCGGTACCGCGTTCAACAGCCCGAGCGGCAGCAGCAGCGTGACCCCGTCGCCCGCCTCGCCCGGCGCGAACCGATACTCGAGCTTCAGGCGTCGGCCGAGCACCGCGACCGTCGCGGGGAACTGCTCGCGCGCCGTCGCGTCGGCGACGAGCAGGTCCTCGAGCGTCCAGATCCGCGCGCGGCGCTGCTCCGGCGGCAGCGGCTTCCACCACGCCTCGAGCCCGGCCTGCGTGTCGATGCCTGCGGGGATGCGCGCATCGAGCCACGCGCCGAGCTCCTCGTCGGGGCGCACGAGACCCTGGCGCCGGCGCTTCGCCTCTTCCTCGCGCGCCTGCGCGAGCGCGTCCTGCAGCAGCCGCACGAAGTCGCCGCGGAATTCCATCTCGCCGGTCAGCACCGCGTCGTGGATGAACACGCGACGCGCGCCGGCCGGGTCGATGCGCGAGTACTGGATGCGGCGCCGCTCGGTCAGCACGAGCCCGAACAGGCTGACCTCCTCGAACGCCTTGACCGACCCGGTCTTGCGGTCGAAATGCGGATCGAACGTGCGGCGCTTCACGAGGTGCGCGGCCTGCTGCTCGACCCACTCGGGCTCGACGCGCGCGTTCGTCAACGCGTAGAGCCGCGCGGTCTCGAGATAGACCGCCGACATCACCCACTGCGGCGGTGACTTCGCGAGCGCCGAGCCCGGGAAGATCTGGAACTTGCGGCCGCGCGCGCCGTTGTAGCCGCCTTTCATTTCGCGCCGGCCGATCTGTCCGGGCAGGCCCGAGAGCAGCGCGCGATGGATCGCCTCGTAGCGTTGCCGCTCGGCGGCCGTCGGCTGCGCGGTCGGGGCTGAGGCCCCTCCTACAGGCGGCCCCCGACGCCTCCTCGTCGTGGCAGGGGCTTCAGCCCCGATAGCCCGATCGCCGCGTCGCCCGTGGGAAGTTGTAGGAGGGGCCTCAGCCCCGACCCGCGCCGCCTCGAGCAGCCACCCCAACTCCGCCAGCACGAGCAGCAACTGCCGATGCAGCTCGCGCCACTCCCGCATCCGCAGGAACGACAGGAAATGCGCCGCGCACCACTCGCGCAGCTTCGACTGCGTGCGCTCTTCGTGTTCGACGCGATACGCGTCCCACAGCTTCAGGATCACGATGAAGTCCGAGCGCGGATCGCCGAACGTCGCATGCGCGGCGTCGGCTACCTCGCGCGCGTCGGCGGGCCGCTCGCGCGGATCCTGGATCGACAGGAACGCCGCGAGCACCGTCATCTCGCGCAGGCAACCGAGCTTGCGCGACTCGACCAGCATCCGCGCGAGCTTTACGTCGATCGGCAACCGCGCGAGCGTACGTCCGGTATCGGTCAACTGCTGCTTGTCGCGCGTGATCGCGTCGAGCTCGAGCAGCTGCTGGTAGCCGTCGGCGATCGCGCGATCCACAGGTGGATCGAGGAACGGGAAATGCTCGATCGCGCCGAGCTTCAGGCTCAGCAATCGCAGGATCACGTTCGCGAGCGACGAACGCAGCAGCTCCGGCTCGGTGTAGCGCGGCCGCGCGGCGAAGTCCGCCTCGGTGTAGAGCCGATAGCAGATGCCGGGCCCGATGCGGCCGCAGCGGCCCTTGCGCTGGTCGGCGCTCGCCTGCGAGATCGGCTCGACCTGCAGGCGCTGCACCTTGTTGCGCTGCGAATAGCGGTTGATCCGCGCGAGACCCGGATCCACCACGTAGCGGATCCGCGGCACGGTCAACGAGGTCTCCGCGACGTTCGTCGCGAGCACGATGCGGCGCCCCGGGCCCGGCGAGAACACGCGGTCCTGCTCCTGCGCCGAGAGCCGCGCATAGAGCGGCACGACCTCGGTCGAACGGTACTTGCGCCGCGACAGCGCGAGATGCGCATCGCGGATCTCGCGCTCGCCCGGCAGGAACACGAGCACGTCGCCGAGCGGATCCGTCGCGCCGATCTCGTCGACCGCCGCGACGATGTCCGCCGTCGTGTCGTTGACGCGCGGCTCGCGCGCGGACGGCGGTCGCGCATCAGCCTCGAACGGCGCTAGCGCCCATCGCACCTCGACCGGGAAGCTGCGTCCCTCGACGTCGACGATCGGCGCGCCGCGGAAGTGCCGCGCGAAGCGCTCGGTGTCGATCGTCGCCGACGTCACGATGACCTTGAGGTCGGGCCGCTTCGCGACGAGGCGCTTGAGATAGCCGAGCAGGAAGTCGATGTTGAGGCTGCGCTCGTGCGCCTCGTCGACGATGATCGTGTCGTACGCCGACAGCGACGGATCGCCTTGCGTCTCCGCGAGCAGGATGCCGTCGGTCATGAACTTGATGAGCGTGCGCTCGCCGACCTGGTCGGTGAAGCGCACCTGGAACCCGACGAGCTCGCCGACGGTCGTGCCGAGCTCCTGCGCGACGCGTCGCGCGACCGAGCGCGCCGCGATACGGCGTGGTTGCGTGCAGCCGATGAGCCCCGCGGCGCCACGCCCGGCCGCGAGGCACAGTTTCGGCAACTGCGTCGTCTTGCCCGAGCCGGTCTCGCCGGCGACGACGATGACCGGGTGCTCGCGGATCAGCGCGACGATGCGATCGGCGGCCGCCGTGATCGGCAGCGATTCGTCGAGCTTCAGCGCCGGTACGGACGCGGCACGCGCATCGCGCGCCGCTGCCGAGATCTCGACGTCGCGCGCGAGCGCCGCGCGACGCGGATCTTCGCCCGGCGCACGGTCGCGGTCGAGCGCACGCAGGCGCCCGGCGAGCCGCGCATGATCGCGGCTGAGGACAAGCGCGGCGAGCTCGGTCGGGTCGCGCCGGTCGGTGGGCGGCTGCATGGCGGGCGCTCGATTCATCGAACCTGATCTGGGGCAGGAGGCGGCCGCGCCCAAGGCCCGAGGGTCCGTCGCGCCATTGTATTCGCACGCGGGCGCACGACGTGTCGCATGTGCCGCGCGTGCGCGCGCCATGGCACCATGCCGCGCCCATGATCCGCATCACCTGCGTCCTCGTCGCCTTCGTCGCGTTCGCCTGCCCGTCGATCGCGTCGGCGTTCGGCCCGCTCGGCCACGAGGTCGTCGCCGAGATCGCCGCGCGCCGGCTGACGCCCGAGGCGCGCCGCGAAGTCGAGCGCCTGCTCGGCGATCGCGCGTCCAATGCGATGCGGCAATGGGCATCGTGGCCCGACTCGCTGCGCGAGGTCCCGCCGTACGGCCCGAGCGGGCCGCTTCACTACGTGAACTTCCCGCGTGGCGACTGCCGCTACGTGCAGCCGCGCGACTGCCGCAACGGCAAGTGCGTCGTCGAAGCACTCGGGCGCTACGCGGCCGTGCTGCGTGATGCGAGGTCCGACGCCGAGCGGGCCGATGCGCTGAAGTGGGTCATCCACCTCGTTGCGGATGTCCACACACCGTTGCACGCGTCCTGGGGCGACGATCGTGGCGGCAACACGGTGCAGCTGCAGTTCCGCGGCGAAGGCTGGAACCTCCACGGGATCTGGGATTCGGGACTGCTGAAGACTCGCCGCCTGGGTTCCGTCGCGTATGCGGACGCGTTGCTCGCGGCGCCGCACCAGCCGTTCGACGCGAGCTGGCACGGCGGCGCCGTCGTCGCGTGGGCGCTGGAGTCGTGCGCGATCGTGCGCGGCGGGCTGTATCCGCAAGGCCGCCGCATCGACGAGGCATACGTCGCGCGAAACCTGCCGATCCTCGAACGCCGCCTGCTCGAAGCGGGCCTTCGGCTCGCCGAAGTGCTCAACGCGAGCTTCCGCGAGCGAAACTAGAACCGGTACTCCAGCGCCAACGACAGCATTCGCATGCTCGCGTCGAGGAAGACGTCGCCCCGGTGATCGAGGCGGAAGTAGTCGAGCGCGATACCGGCTGACGCATGCGATCCGAAATTCCGGCCGATGCCCGCGCCCGCATAAAGGCCCGTGTCATCGACGTCGAAGCGCTGGGAAGGTACCGGCCGGTTGATGACGATCGCGTACGCCATCGACCAGCGCAGCGCACCAATGCGCCCGTCGACGTGCCAGGGACTCTCGCCGAGCGAGACGCGGCCGTTCGCGCCGGCGAACCACCCATCGACCTCGCTCGAGTAGTCGAGCACGAGGCCCGAGATGTTCGTACTCACGAACCGGCCGGTGAAGCCGCCGGTATCGAGATGCCCGAGCTCCACGCCGACGCCGCCCCAGCGTGCGCCGGCAATGAATTGCCGGGCTCCTTCCTCGTCGTCGATGCGAAAGTTCGTCATGTCGGCGACGCCGCCCCTGGCCTGGAGGAAAAACGCCGTTTCGGCGGCGACCGAACTCGAACCTGCAAGCGTTGCAATGGCCAAAGCGAGTTTTCCGAGCATCATGCGACCCCGATTGATTGAGCCAGACGTTTGCGTGCGGCGCTCAACAACGCGACCGAGTATCGCTTGTGGAAACCGATCAGTGCATCGAAGCCGAAGCCCAGGCGAAGTGCCCCGCTGCTGCGGTCGGGAATCGGCACCACGGCCGATCCGAACCAGAGTTGCGTTCCCGCTTCCGCACCGTGCGACGACGAG
>DATLNY010000190.1:0-2742 GCA_035536495.1 Candidatus Saccharimonadia bacterium
CACAGTGATTCCAAAAGTTCCCGAGTTTTCTGCAGGGGTTCCGCAAAGTGTGGCCGGGACGGCTCGCGAACGTGACGCCCTCAGCCATCACACGTCGAACAGCGGCGACGCCGTATAGAGCACGTCACGCGGCCCTCCGATCAGCCGCAACGTATGCTGGTAGCCGATCTCGACCGCGCGATCGAACGCCTTCCAGTCGAGCAGATCGATCGCGCCGAGCGGCGGCATGATCAGCAGGCTCGCCGCGCCGCGCGCGTTCGCCGTCTGCTGGCCCGAGTTGACCATGCCCGCGCGCAGCAGGATCCGCATCATCGTCGGACGCCGCGACACGCCGAACAGATCGGGCAGGAGACGCCACCACGGCGGCGAATCGAATTCCTCGAAGTCGACCTTCAGCGCATGGTCGCCGCCGATGTCGACCGCGACGACGTCGCGCGTGAAGAGCTCCTGCATGACGTCGACCGGCAGGTTGTTGATGACGCCGCCGTCGACGTACACCTGGCGCCCCGTGAACACCGGCGGCAGCACGCCCGGGATCGCGACCGACGCGCGCAGCCACTGCCACAGCGGCCCGTTGCGGTGCACCGCCGCGTGGCCGTTCGTCAGGTTCGACGAGACGCAGAAGAACGGCAGCACGAGGTCCTCGATCTCGCGCTCGCCGAACGCGTCGCGCAGGAGCTTCGAGACCTTGCGGCCCGAGTACATCGAGATCAACGGGATCGTGAAATCCGACAGCGGGTTCGTCGTCACGAACGAGCGCCGGAAAACCTCCATCATTTCCTCCGTCGACCAATCGGCCGCGACGCCCGCGCCGATGATCGCGCCGATGCTCGTGCCGCCGACCGCGTCGATCGTGACGCCGGCCTCGCGCAGCGCCTTGATGACGCCGAGATGCGCAAAGCCGCGCGCGCCGCCGCCCGACAGCACGAGCCCGACGCTTTTGCCGAGCACGAGCCGCGCAAGCCGCGTGACGTCGGTCTCCGAGCGGATGTGGTGCAGCAACGCACGCGGCAGCGCGCGCGCCCAGCGCCGTCCCGCGCCGAGCCGCGGCTTGCCGGTGTGCAGCAGCGCGAGGTGCTCGGGCCGCGGCAGCGGTGCTGCGACGCCGCGCACCGACTCGGACCACGGCGACGGTTGCGCGCGCGGATCCGCGACGAATACGAGCGCGTCGGCCTGCCGCAGGCACAGCTCGCGCCACGCCGAGCGCTCGGCCTGCGCGACGTAGACGACGTAGCGGTGCTGCGACTCGAGCGCGTTGAACCAGCCGCTCGTCTGGTCGAGCCCCATCGCTGCGTCGACGACGACGCAACTGCCGTAGGTCGACAGCGCGCGCGCGAGCTGTTCGGCGAGCGCGCGCGCATCCGCCGACTCCGACTGCGGCAGCAGGGCAAGCGTGCGTGGCGCCGTCGTGCGCGACTCGGCCCGGCCCGGCGCGGTCGCGCGCTGGAGCGCGAGGCGCGCCATCGCGAGAGTCGCGTGCGGATCGCGCTCGCCGAGCGCCTCGAACGCGCCGCGGTCGAGCATCAAAAGCTCCGAATCGCGCAGCGCGCGCACGGTCGCCATGCGCGGCTTGCGCGTGATGAGCCCGAGCTCGCCGACCGTCTCGCCCGCGACGACCTGGCCGAGCAGGTTCGACGAATCGTCGCCGGCGAACGCGCCGAGCGAGCCCGACGTCAGCACGAACAGCGCGTCCGACGGCTCGCCCGACGTGAACAGCGTCGCGCCGCCCGCGAGCGCGATCGGACGCAGCTGGTCGACCAGCCACGCGCGTGCCTCGGCCGGCAGCGCCGCGATCCACGGGATCGACGTCGCAAGCGTGTCGGCGTCTGGGCCGAAGGCATCCACCCGCGCATTGTAGGCAGCGAAAAGGGGGTCAGAGTGGGTTTACGAGCGAGGGCGTCGCTGGGTCGCACGTTCCGGCCCGTAAACCCACTCTGACCCCCTTTTCGCCGGACCCCATCGGGTTGAAAAGGTGCCTCGGGCGCCCACACCTCTTGCTTCCCACGCTTGGCGACCCGTCATGGCCGACATCAACCCCCTCGTCGAGGACGCCCCGCTGCCGCGCTTCTCAGCGATCGAGCCTGCGCACGTCGGGCCCGCGATCGACGGCCTCATGGCCGAGTACGGCGCCGCGGTCGATGCGCTGACCGCGAGCAGCGCGCCGCGCACGTGGGAATCGGTCATGCACGCGCAGGAGGTCTGGGCCGAGCGCATGTCGCGCGCGTGGGCGCCGGTCTCGCACCTGCATTCGGTTCGCGACACGCCCGAATTGCGCAAGGCGTACGGCGACACGCTCGAGCGCATCACCGACTTCGAGACCGAGCTCGGGCAGAACCGCGCGCTCTACCAGGCCGTGCAGGCCGTCGCCGACAGCCCCGAATTCGCGCGCCTGCTGCCGGCGCAGCGCAAGATCGTCGACGACGCGCTGCGCGACTTCCGCCTCTCGGGTGTCGCGCTCGAGGAGCCCGATCGTTCGCGCTTCAAGGCGATCGCGACGGAATTGTCGAAACTCTCGACCGAGTTCGAGCAGGCGGTGCTCGACGCGACCGACGCGTGGCACCGAGACGTCGCCGACGAGTCCGCACTCGCGGGCATCCCGGAAGCGGCGCGCGCGATGATGCGAGAGGCCGCGAAGGAGGCCGGCGTCGAAGGCTGGCGCGTCACGCTGAAGCAGCCGAGCTACGTCGCGGCGCTGACGTATGCGCAAGACCGCTCGCTGCGCAGCGAGGTCTACGCCGCTTT
>DATLNY010000191.1:0-9355 GCA_035536495.1 Candidatus Saccharimonadia bacterium
GTTCCGTTACGGTCAACACGAGGTCACGCTCGAGACGGGCGAGATCGCGCGCCAGGCAACCGGCGCGGTCATGGTGCACATGGGCGGAACGGTCGTGCTCGTCACGGTCGTCGGCTCGGCGAAGCCGCTCGAGGGCAAGGATTTCTTCCCGCTCTCGGTCCACTACGTCGAGAAGTTCTATGCCGGCGGGCGCATTCCCGGCGGCTTCTTCAAGCGCGAAGGTCGCCCGACCGAGCGCGAGACGCTGACTTCGCGCCTGATCGACCGGCCGATCCGACCGCTGTTCCCCGACAACTTCCGCCACGAGATCCAGGTCATGGCGACGGTGATGTCGATGAACCCCGACATCGACGGCGACATCCCCGCGCTGCTCGGCACGTCTGCTGCGCTCGCGCTGTCGGGCATCCCGTTCAAGGGCCCGGTCGGCGCCGCTCGCATCGGCTATGCGAATGGCAAGTACCTGCTCAACCCGACGCGCAGCGAGCTTGCGACGTCGGAGCTCGATCTCGTCGTCGCGGGCACCGCGAACGCGGTCCTGATGGTCGAGTCCGAGGCGAAGATCCTGTCCGAGGAAGTCATGCTCGGCGCCGTCATGCACGGCCACCGCGAGATGCAGACCGCGATCGAGGCGATCCGCGCGTTCGCGCAGGAAGCCGGCGTCAGGTCGTTCGCGTGGACCGCTCCGGTGGAGAACGAGTCGCTGCTCGGCGCGATCAAGGGCGTCGTCGGCGAGCGGCTGTCGAAGTGCTACGCGATTCGCGAGAAGGCCGCGCGCCGTGATGCGATCTCCGGCTTGCGCAAGGAAGTCGTCGACGCGCTGAAGCCGCAGTGCGAAAGCATGGGCTGGAACGACGCGCTGATCGCCAAGGAATACGGCGAGCTCGAATACAACACCGTGCGGGGCCAGGTCTTGAGCACGAGGAGCCGCATCGACGGCCGCGACCTTTCGACGGTCCGCCCGATCAGCGTCCGTGTCGGCGTGCTGCCGCGCACGCACGGCTCGTCGCTGTTCACGCGCGGCGAGACGCAGGCGATCGTCACGACGACGCTCGGCACCGGGCGCGACGCGCAGATCATCGACGCGGTCGAGGGCGAGTCGAAGGACGCGTTCCTGTTCCACTACAACTTCCCGCCGTTCTCGGTCGGCGAGATCAGCAACCAGCTCGCGCCGAAACGCCGCGAGATCGGCCACGGCCGGCTCGCGCGCCGCGGCGTCGCCGCGGTGATGCCGTCCATGACCGACTTCCCGTACGTCATCCGCGTCGTCTCGGAGATCACCGAGTCGAACGGCTCGTCGTCGATGGCGTCGGTCTGCGGCTCGTCACTCGCGCTGATGGACGCGGGCGTACCGATCAAGGCGCCGGTCGCCGGCATCGCGATGGGCCTCATCAAGGAAGGCAGCGATTTCGCCGTGCTTTCCGACATCCTCGGCGACGAGGATCATCTCGGCGACATGGACTTCAAGGTCGCCGGATCGTCGCAGGGCATCACCGCGCTGCAGATGGACATCAAGATCGACGGCATCACCGAGGAGATCATGCGCGTCGCGCTCGAACAGGCCAAGGCGGGCCGCCTGTTCATCCTCGGCGAGATGGCGAAGGTCATCAGCTCGCCGCGCACCGAGATGAGCGAGTTCGCGCCGCGCCTGCTCACGATCAGGATCCATCCCGACAAGATCCGCGAAGTGATCGGCAAGGGCGGCTCGACGATCCGCTCGATCACGGAAGAAACCGGAACGACGATCGACATTTCCGACGACGGCACCGTCATCATCGCGTCGGTCAACCGCGAGGCCGCGGAAGCTGCGAAGGCGCGCATCGAGATGATCACGGCCGACGTCGAGCCGGGCCGCATCTACGAGGGCAAGGTCGCGAAGCTGATGGACTTCGGCGCGTTCGTGACGATCCTGCCGGGCCGCGACGGGCTCGTGCACGTCTCGCAGATCTCCAACGAGCGCGTCGAGAAGGTCTCCGACAAGCTCAAGGAAGGCGACATGGTCCGCGTCAAGGTGCTCGAAGTCGACAAGCAGGGCCGCATCCGCCTGTCGATGAAGGCCGTCAACGAAGACGAGCAGCAGCAAGCGAGCGGCTGAGCTTCGCCGCGGCGCCACGAGCAGAAAAGGCGGGCCTCGTGCCCGCCTTTTTCGTTTCGACTACTGGCGTTCACGGCGTCGATTGGCTGTCGTACGATGCTTCGACGCCAGAACTTCCGCATCGACGTCGCTCACCTCGTTATGCTGCGTCGCAACATCGCCGTGTTAGCATCGTGCGCGCGACGAATCTCCTGACTGGACAAGGCTATGGCTGATATTCCTGGCGGCGCGTTCACTCCGAAGGACTGGGAAGCACTCAACCAGCAGTTCTGGAAAGCGTGGAGCTCCGGCGTGCCTGACGCGGCCGCGCCCGCACCGGGAAAGCTGCCCTGGCACGAGGGCCTCGAGCAGTGGTCGCGGCTGTTCGCCGGCAGCGGTGACCAGGGCGAGGTCGTCGAACGCATGCTCGCCGGCGCGCGGCAGTTCGCGACGTTCGCGCAGGCCGCAGGGCAGGGCGCGGGCGCGAACCCGTGGAGCGCTGCGTCGATGCAGCCGCCCGGCGGCGCGTCCGCATTCGCGAACCCGATGCTCGACGCGATGCGCTCGCTCTCCGGCGCGGGCGCGACGGGGTTCGAGGATCTCGCCGCGCAGACGCAACGGATGGTCGAGCCGATGAAGCAGGAAATGGCCGGGCTGATGTCGATGCCGGCGTTCGGCTCGTCGCGCGAACAGCAGGAGCGCGCGCAGAAGCTCGCCGCATCGCTGACCGGTTACCGGGAGTGGTTCGGGCGCTACCAGGGCCTGATGCTGCAGGCGAGCAAACGCGCGTACGAGCTGATGGAAGCAAAGCTCGCCGAGCGCAACGAGCCCGGGCGCGAGATCGCGACGCTGCGCGGCCTCTACGACGTCTGGATCGACGCCGCCGAGGAAGGCTACGCCGAGGTCGCGCTCTCGCCGGAGTTCCGCAAGGTGTACGGCGAGCTCGTCAACGCGCAGATGCGCGTGCGCAAGCATGTCAACGAAGAGACCGAGCGCAGTACGCAGACGCTCGGCATGCCGACGCGGACCGAGGTCAATGCGGTCCACGCACGGCTCGTCGAAGTCCGGCGGCGTCTCGCGCGGATCGAGGAGGCGCTCGGGCTCGCCGACGAGGCTCCGGTCGAAGACGCCGGCGATGCCGACGAGCAGGGTGATGCCCGCGCGGCGGTACCTGCGGCGCGGACGCGTCGCGCAGACCCCAAACCGGTGCGCGGTCCGAAACCGTCGTCGCCGGCGGCGCGCGCGGGTGCGTTCGCCGAGCAGCTTGCCGCGTCCCGTGCCGCGAAGCGCGGCGCGGCCGCCAGGAAACGAAGGAAATGAGCATGGGCCCGATCAGGATCCGCCCCGACGCAGCAGCGGCCGAGCTGACGCAGCTCGGCCAGAAACTCAGTGCCGCGACGCGGACGCTCAGATCGCTCGACGACGTCACCTACGGCTGCACGGCGAAGGAAGAAGTCTGGCGCGACGGCAAGATCGTGCTGTACCGCTTCCGCGGCGAACGCACGCCGACCGCGAAGGTGCCGCTGCTGATCGTCTACGCGCTCGTCAACCGCCCGTACATGGTCGATCTCCAGGAGGACCGCTCGATCGTGAAGTCGCTGCTCGCCGCCGGCGAGGACGTCTACCTCATCGACTGGGGCTATCCCGATCCGTCCGACCGCTACGTCACGCTCGACGATTACGTCAACGGCTGGATCCGCCGCTGCGTCGACGTCGTGGCGAAGCGGCACGGGCTCGAGAAGATCAACCTGCTCGGAATCTGCCAGGGCGGCGCTTTCTCGCTCTGCTTCGCGGCGCTCTACCCCGAGAAGGTGCGCAACCTCGTCACGATGGTGACGCCGGTCGACTTCCACACGCCCGACAACATGCTGTCGAACTGGACTCGGGGAATGGACGTCGACCTGCTCGTCGACACGCTCGGCAACATCCCGGGCGAGCTCATGAACCATTGCTACCTGATGCTGAAGCCCTTCCGGCTGAACCACCAGAAGTACGTCGGGATGGCCGACATCCTCGACAACAAGGGCGAGCTCGAGAACTTCCTGCGCATGGAGAAATGGATCTTCGATTCGCCCGACCAGGCCGGCGAGTGCTTCCGGCAGTTCATCAAGGATTTCCACCAGGGCAACAAGCTCGTGAAGGGCGGGCTGAAAATCGGCGGCCGCAGCGTCGATCCGCGCCGGATCACGATGCCGGTGCTCAACATCTACGCCGAGCAGGACCACCTCGTGCCGCCCGATTCGTCGAAGGCGAGGCGCGGGATCGTCGGCACGAAGGACTACACCGAGATCGCGTTCAAGGGCGGCCACATCGGCATCTACGTGTCGGGGCGCTCGCAGCGTGAGGTACCGCCCGCGATCCACGGCTGGCTCGCGCAGCGCGCGCAGGACTCGGCGCCGGCGCGCCGCGCGCCGGCTCAGAAGTCCATGAAGTAGCCGCCGTTGACGCCGACGTTCTGCCCGGTGATGTAGCCGGCGTCGTCGGCTGCGAGGAACTCGACGACGCGCGCGACCTCGGACGGCTCGCCGAATCGCCCGACCGGGATCTTCGCGAGGATGTCCTCGCGCACGCGGTCCGGGATCGCCATCACCATCTCGGTGCGGAAGTAGCCCGGCGACACGCTGTTGACCGTCACGCCCTTGCGCGCGACCTCGCGCGCGAGCGCCATCGTGAAGCCGTGCATGCCGGCTTTCGCCGCGGAATAGTTCGTCTGGCCGAACTGCCCGGTCTGGCCGTTGACCGACGAGATGTTGACGATGCGGCCGAAGCCGCGCGCACACATCGATTCGACCACCGCGCGGCTCACGTTGAACACGCCGTCGAGGTTGACGCGCAGTACGTCGTTCCACTGCGCCGGATCCATGTTGCGCAGCGTGACGTCGCGCGTGATCCCCGCGGCATTGACGAGGATGTCGACCGCGCCGAGCCGCTTTCCGATGCGGCCGACGAGCTCCGCGCAGGATCCGAAGCTCGCGACGTCGACCGGCTCGAACTCGATCGTCCCGTCGAAGCCGCGTGCGTCCTCGCGGAACCGCTCGACGCGCTCGGTGCGCGAGCCCAAGTCCGCCGCGACGACGTGGCGACCGGCCTGCGCGAGACGCCGGCAGATCGCCGTTCCCAGGCCCCCGATCCCGCCGGTCACGAGGGCGATACGCTGCGACATGCGGGCTCCTTGCAGTGCAATGTAGGGATCGCGCCGCTGCTGCTGCGCCGCACCAAAACCGGCGGCGCGTTACGGCCGGGGCTGGGGCAGCGCGGGTCGCGCACTGGCGGGCTCAGCGCTTGCCGGGCTCGGGCTTCTTCGGCGCCGGCGATGGCGGCTTCGGTGGCACGGCGGTCGACGCGGCGGTCAGGAACCGGCTCTGCATCGACTTCCACAGGTCGAGGTTGCGCTCGGTCATGCCCTCGAGCATCGACCAGGGCGTCTGGCCGATGATGCTGTTGAGCTGCGTGCGGAACTGCTGGCTCTGTTCGACGAAGGTCTCGAGCGAGCGCTCGAGGTAGCTTCCCATGAAACCCTGCAGCGAATCCCCGTAGAAACGGATGATCTGCGAGAGCAGGTGGGTCGAGAACATCGGCTGCCCGCGCTCCTCGTGCTCCGCGATGATCTGCAGCAGCACCGTGCGGGTGATGTCGTCGTTGGTCTTCGCGTCGTGGACCTCGAAGACCTCGCCGTCCACGACGAGTTGCCTGACGTCTTCTATGGTGATGTAGCTCGAGATTTCCGTATCGTAGAGCCGGCGGTTCGGATACTTCTTGATGATTCGAACTTTCGACATGGCCGAACGTTAACGGCTGCGCTTGTGCGCCGCAATACCGGCATGCGCGCTTCGCATGCTGCAATGCGGCGGCGAAGCCGCTCCCGGGTCGTTCGCGACGCGCGACACGCGACGCGCGGACTACCAGCCCATGTAGTGGCCGCCGTTGATCGCGAGGTTCGCGCCAGTGATCCACGCCGCTTCCTCGGCGAGGAAGAACTGCACCGCGAAAGCGATCTCATCGGGTTCGCCGAGCCGGCCCGTCGGGATCTGCGCGACGATCTTGGCGCGCACTTCCTCGGGCACCGCCATCACCATCTCGGTGCCGACGTATCCCGGCGAGATCGTATTGACCGTAATGCCGAACTTCGCGTTCTCCTGCGCGAGCGAGATCGTGAAGCCGTGCATGCCCGCCTTCGAGGCCGCGTAGTTGGCCTGGCCGTACTGGCCCTTCTGGCCGTTGATCGAGCTGATCTGCACGATGCGGCCCCACTTCTTCCCGCGCATGTCGTCGATGACGGGACGCGTCACGTTGAAGCACGAGTTGAGGTTCGTCGAGATGACCTCCTGCCACTGCAGCGCAGACATCTTGTGGAACGTCGTGTCGCGCGTGATGCCGGCGTTGTTGATCAGGATGTCGATCGGGCCGAGCTCCTCCCGCACCGCGGCGACCATCGTTTCGGACGACTTCGCGTCGGCGACGTCACCGGGGACGATCAGGACCTCGACGCCGTCGCGGGCGAGCTTCGCCTGCCATTCGCGCGCCTTGTCTTCGCTGCGATAGTTCGTCGCGACCTTGTGGCCGTTGCGGGCCAGGCGCTTGCAGATCGCGGTGCCGATGCCGCCGGTCCCGCCGGTGACTAGCGCTACGCGTGTTGCCATGGTGCGATCCTCCGTGGGTCAGGCCCGGATTCTAGCGGCGTGCGCGCGGCCGCGCCCTCACGCCGACGCGACGACACGGTCGGCACGGGGGACGGATTCGAGCGAAAACGTCCGCGCCGCGGCCGCGAGCGCGAGCGCGGGCGTCGTCGCCGCGTGCGCGTCGGGATCGTCCTGCCCGAGGAACGCGAGCGCGCGCTTCAGCGCCGGCATCGGATCGGCCGGATCGACCGGCGCGCTGCGCAGCTGCTTGCCGAGCTTGCGCCGGGTTGCGTCGAGCACGAGCGGCAGGTGCGCGTAGCGCGGCGTGGGGAGGCCGAGCAGCCGCTGCAGGTGGATCTGGCGCGCAGTCGAGTCGAGCAGGTCCGCGCCGCGCACGACCTCGGTGATGCCCTGCGCGGCGTCGTCGACGACGACTGCGAGCTGGTACGCGAACCACCCGTCGCCGCGTCGCACGACGAAATCGCCGACGTCGCGCGCGAGGTTCTGGCAGCGGCGGCCCTGCAGCAGGTCGTCGAAGCAGATCTCGGCGTCGACGCCCCGGACCCGCAGCGACGCGGCGCGCGCAGCGCGGCCGGCCGCGGCGACGCATCCGTGGTGGAGCGCGCCGGCGAGCGCCGAGCGGCTGCAGCGGCACGCGAACGCGGCACCGAGCCCCACGAGGCGCGAGGCCGCGGCGTCGTAGTGTCCCGTGCGCGTGCTCTGCATCACGACCGGCTCGTCGCTCTGCATCCCGAACGCCGCGAGCGTGTCGAGGATCCGGCGCGCAGCACCTGGGACCTCCCGTGGTGGATCGAGGTCCTCGACGCGCACGATCCAGGCGCCGCCGCGGGAGCGGGCGCGCAGCCAGCTGCCGAGCGCCGTGACCAGCGAGCCGAAGTGGAGGTCGCCGGTCGGCGAGGGCGCGAAGCGACCGCGGTATCGATCGCTTGAAATCACGCCGGCGTTCCCAATCTAGTCCGGGACGCGCGCGCGGGCGCGCCCGACGATGAGGTGCGGGACATGATGCGGATCGCGCTGTTGATCGCCACGAACCTCGCGGTCGTACTGTTGCTCGGCCTCGTGCTCACGGTGCTCGAGTCGGTGTTCGGCATACGTCTCGGACAGGATACCGGCGGGCTGCTCGTCATGGCCGCGGTGCTGGGCATGGGCGGCGCGTTCATCTCGCTCGCGATCTCGAAATGGATGGCGAAGCGCGCGACCGGCGCTCGCGTGATCACGCAGCCGGGCAACGAGCACGAGGTGTGGCTCGTCGCGACGGTCAAGCGCCAGGCCGAGGCGGCCGGCATCGGCATGCCCGAAGTCGCGATCTACGACGCGCCCGAGATGAACGCGTTCGCGACCGGGATGAACAAGAACAACGCGCTCGTCGCGGTCAGCACGGGGCTGCTGCGCGGGATGGAGCGGCGCGAGGTCGAGGCCGTGCTGGGGCACGAGATCAGCCACGTCGCGAACGGCGACATGATCACGCTGACGCTGATCCAGGGCGTCGTCAACACGTTCGTGATCTTCCTCGCGCGCATCGTCGGCTCGATCGTCGATTCGGCGCTGCGCGGCAATCGCGGTGGCAGCGGCGGCATCGGCTATTTCGTCACCGTGATGGTCGCGCAGGTCGTGCTCGGGGTGTTCGCGTCGATGATCGTCGCGTGGTTCTCGCGCCGGCGCGAGTTCCGCGCCGATGCGGGCGGCGCGAAGCTCGAAGGGCGCGACGCGATGGCGGCTGCGCTCGCACGCCTCGGCGGCAACCCGGCGCCGACGACGCTGCCGAAGGAAGTCCAGGCGTTCGGGATCTCGGGGAAGATCGGCAACCTGTTCGCGACGCATCCGCCGCTCGAGGAAAGGATCGCGGCGCTGCGCGCGTCGACGTGAATCGGGCCAGATCAGCGGAAGCGGGAATCGGTCAGCAAACGATCCCGCTCGCGCGGGATGACGTTGCCGTACGGCTTGGTCAAGCGCCGGCCATCTCGTAGGTCATGATCTTCTCGGGTTCCTGCAGGAAGTTGCCCTGCACGAAGTTGACCCCGAACGTGAACAGGATCGACATGCTCGCCGCGTCCTCGACGAACTCGGCGACGGTGAGCTTGCCGAGCTGGTGCGCCTGATCGCAGAGCTCCTTGATCTTGGCCTGGTTCTCCTTGTTGCGCGGCAGCTCGGCCATGAAGGTCCGGTCGAGCTTCAGGTACTTCGCGTCGACGTGCTTCAGCAGCTGGAACGAGTTGAGGCCCGAGCCGAACTGCTCGAGCGCGAACGAGCAATGCAGCTGCTCGAGGCCCTTCACGAACTGCCGGACCGGCTTCATGTTCGTCAGGACCTTCGACTCGGGCATCTCGAACACGAGCGCGTCGCCGCGTACGCGGTTCTGCTTCAGGTGCTCGGCGATCCACGGCAGCAGCGTCGGGTCGTCGAGCGACTGCGACGAGAGCTTGACGAAGAACGTGGTCCGATGGCCCGCGCGCTCGCGTTCGCCGAGCGAGCGCACCGCGCTTGCGACGACCCAGCGGTCCACCGCGGGCAGCAGGTTGTTGCGTTCCGCGATCGGAAAGAAGCCGCTCGGCAGGATCTCGCCCTGCGCGCCGTGCATGCGCACGAGGATCTCGTAGAACTCGCCATCGGCGCCGTGCAGGCTGATGATCGGCTGGTAGAACAG
>DATLNY010000192.1:0-6835 GCA_035536495.1 Candidatus Saccharimonadia bacterium
CGCAACCGGTTGCTCCGCCGCCGGGTGGGCAGCAGTTCGAGATCGAGCCGCCCAACCCGCAGAGCTCGCCCGGAGGCTGGCACGTGATGCCGGACGCGCAGCGGCGGATCGGCCGGCCGTCGTTGGTGGTGCCGGAAGCGGCGCAGGATCCCGAGCAGCATTGCGTGCCGAACGTGCACAACTCGCCGGTCGGAAGGCAGCCGCCGAGGCGCTGGCAACTCGCGGGGCCGGTTGGTTCATTGCGCAGGCACGCGTTGGAACAGCACGTCCCCGACGCGCCGACGGGGCTGCACGGCTCGTCGGCAGTCTCGCAACTTCCCAGCGTCGCGCACTGGCCGGTCGCCGCGCCGCCGGGGCGATCGCAGAGGCTGTTGCAGCATTCGGCATCGGCGCTGCAGGTGGTGCCGCTCGAGCGGCAGCTCGTGACGTTGAGCGCTTCGAAGCCGTTCGCGAAGATGAGGTCGGCGGTACCGGCGATGCTCCCCGGTGCGAAAGGCGTCGACGCGAGTGCGAGCAGGAGGCCGAGTGCCTTTCCCGCGAGCGAACGTGTGGAAGTGGGCCGAGGGCGGACGTCGGTCAGTTCGGCATGCGAATCGCGTCCCATCGGCGAGTCTCCAAAACCCCGCGTCCCCGGGGCCGGATGTTACTCCGGGGTAACCCTGCCCCGAAATCGCCCGACCGCCGCGACCGGCGCTGGAACCCGCGGGTGTACGTTCGCCTGGACGTCGATCGAGGAGCCAGCGCATGCACCGCCGACATTTCCTCGCCGCGAGTGGGCTCGCGGCGCTGACACCCGCGCTCGCGAACGCCGCGTCGCCCTCCTCGAGCACTGGCAACGCGACGCTGTTGAAGCGCGTCACCTTCCAGACGGACGGCCTCGGTCTCGCTCCACGCGAATACGCGGCGTTGCTGGCCGAGGCCACTGTCGCGCGCGAGATCAAACCCGACTACTACTCGAACGAAGGGTTCATTGCCGAGCTGGAACAGCAGTTCGCGCGGCTGCTCGGCAAGGAGGCGGCGATGTTCATCGCGACCGGCACGCTTGCGAACCTGCTCGCGGTGCGCAAGCTCGCGGGCAGCGAGCGGCGTGTGCTCGTGCAGGCCGAGAGCCATTTCTACAACGACAGCGGCGATGGCGCGGTGACGCTCGCGGGACTCAACCTCGTGCCGCTTGCGGCGGGACGCGGCACGCTCGAGCTCGCCGAGGTCAAGGCGTGGGTCGAGCGTTCGGCCAGCGGGCGCGTACCGCTGAAGGTCGGCGCGATCTCGATCGAGAACCCGGTGCGGCGGCGCGACCATGAGATGGTCGATTTCGACGAGCTGCGACGCGTCTGCGCGTATGCACGCGAACAGGGCATCCGGCTGCACCTCGACGGCGCGCGGATGTTCAACCTGCCGCTGCATTCCGGCAAGTCGATCAAGGAGCACGCGGCGCTGTTCGACACGGTCTATGTGTCGTTGTGGAAGCACTTCAACGGCGCGTCGGGCGCGATGCTCGCGGGCGATGCGGCGTTCATCGAGGGGCTCTACGAAACGCGGCGGATGTTCGGCGGCTCGCTGCCGCAGGCCTGGCCGCTGGTCGGGCTCGTTCCAGGGTTCGTCGAAACCTACGAGGCGGACTACGCGAAGTCGTGGCGTGCGGCGGACGAGCTGATCGAGCGGCTGGCGCATGACGAGCGGTTCGAGGTGCGCAGGGTGCCGAACGGGACGAGCCGGTTCCTCCTGTCCTTGTCGGGCGTCGATGCCAACGCATTCGCGGAGCGCGCGAAGTCGCGCGATGTGCTGGTTCCGAAAGCGATGCCGGGCACCTCGACGATGCAGATGCAGGTCAATCCGTCGATCCTGCGGATGCCGGTCGAGCAGATTGCAGAGGCCGTTCTGGGAGCGGCGCGCACCAGTTGAGACGGCCGGCAGGCGCCGCTGAGGTCGGCGTCACACGGTTCATCCTCCGCGGGGGGCGACGCATTAGCATCGAAGTGCCGGGCGCACGGACGACCAGGCGCCTCGCGCGAAAGAGGATCTCGCGCGGGGCCCGGGTACTGGGCCCGCGATGCGCAAGTTCACGATCCAGTTCGTCAGCCAGGAATCCCAGCCCGAGGGCTGGACCGTATTCATCGATTTGTTACCGGTCGTGGTCGTCGACTCGCCGAGGGAGGCGCTCGATATCGCGCTCGAGATGGCGCAACGGGACTGCGCGTTCCATCGGCGGCCGACGGTGGTGATGGTGCAACCGGGGGACTCCAAGCCGGCGATCCTCGTGCAGGAATACTGCGTCACCGACTGAGTCGGCGCGGCTTGGGTTAGGCTCGCTCGATGACGGGCCATGGCGACGACATCACGGAGCTGCTCCGGTCGGCTCGCGCCGGCGACCGGGTCGCGCTCGACGCGGCGTTCCGGCTCGTCTACGAACAGCTCAAGGGGATCGCGCACAAGCAGCTCGGGCGCGGGTCGGACGCGACGCTGTCGACGACCGGCCTCGTGCACGAGACGTATATCAAGCTCGTGCGGGCCGATCACATCGCGGCAACCGACCGGCGGCATTTCTTCAACCTCGCCGCGCGCGCGATGCGGCAGGTGCTGCTCGACCGCGCGCGTGCGCAGGCGTCGGGCAAGCGCGGTGACGGCGTCGACGAGCTGTCGCTCGGGGCTGTGCAACTGCCGTCCGCGGGGATCTCGGTCGAGCTGATCGACCTCGATCGTGTGCTGACGCAGTTGCAGGAGCTCGACGCGGAGCTTGCCGAGCTCGTCGACCTGCGGCTGTTCGCGGGGCTCGAATTCGACGACATCGCGCAGATTCGTGGCGTGTCCGAGCGCACCGTGTTCCGCGACTGGCGCAAGGCGCGCGCGATCCTCGCGGCGGGGCTCGACCCCGCTTCGCAATGAATCGCGAGCTGCTCGCCGAGCTCGATTCGCTGCTCGATCTGCCGGAGACCGAGCGGGCCGCGCGGCTCGACGTTTTTGCGCTGCGCGACCCAACCGGTGCGGCGACGCTCGCTCAGTGGTTGCGCGCCGACGGCAGCGATGCGGCGGCGCGTCTCGATCCGGCGCGCTACGCCGAGCTCGCGCTCGACGAAGAGCCCGCCCATGCCGCGGCAACGACCGTTGGCCCGTATCGCCTGCTGCGCGAGATCGGCCGCGGCGGCATGGGCAGCGTGTGGCTCGCCGAGCGGGCCGACGGGCAGTTCGACCAGCGCGTCGCGCTGAAGCTGATCAAGCGCGGTATGGATTCCGACGCGGTGCTCGCGCGCTTCCGCGCGGAGCGGCAGATCCTCGCGAACCTCGTGCATCCGAACATCGCGCGGCTGCTCGACGGCGGGTCGAGCGCGAGCGGCCAGCCGTACTTCGTGCTCGAGCACGTCGAGGGCGGCACACTGCACGAGTACGCGCAGCGCGGCGACGTCGACCTGCGCGCGCGACTCGTGCTGATGGTGAAGCTCTGCGGCGCGGTCAGCTACGCGCACAACCGGCTCGTCGTGCACCGCGACCTCAAACCGTCGAACGTGCTGATCGACGCGGCGGGCGAGCCGAAGCTGCTCGACTTCGGCATCGCGAAGGTGCTCGACCCAAGCGCTGACGCCGGCGCGGAAACGACCGCGGGCGAGCGATTCCTGAGCCGCGCGTACGCGTCCCCCGAGCAGCTTGCAGGCGAGCCGGTCAGCACGGCGACCGACGTCTACGCGCTAGGCCTGATCCTCTACGAGCTGCTGACCGGCTTGCGCTCGACGTCGGTGTCGAGCGAGCGGCGCACGCACCCGGACGAGAAGCCGAGCGTCGCGCTCGCGCGTGCCGCGGGTGGCAGCACGATTCCGGTGAAGCCCGCGCAGTTGCGCGGCGACCTCGACGTCGTGGTGCAGACGGCGCTCGCGCTCGAACCGTCGCGCCGCTATGCGAACGCGCAGGCGTTCTCCGACGACCTGCAGCGTTACCTCGACGGCAAGCCCGTGCGCGCGCAGCCGACGAGCGCGGCGTATCGCGCGCGCAAGTTCGTCGGCCGGCACGCGGGTGCGCTCGCGGTCGCCGCGGCCGTCGCGCTGCTGCTGCTCGGCGCGACGGTCTTCAGCCTGCGCCAGGCGCGAATCGCGCAAGCCGAGGCGAAGCGCGCGAACGCGGTCGAGCAGTTCCTCGTCGGCGTGTTCGAGGCAAACGACCCCGGGCGCGCGCTCGGCGACGAGCCGACCGCGCGCGAGCTGCTCGATCGCGGCCGCGCGCGGATCGACGCGGAGCTCGGCGCCGAGCCGGCGCTGCGGCGGGATCTCAAGCGCACGCTCGTGTCGCTGTACCTGAAGCTCGGCGCGTTCGACGTTGCAGCGCAGCTCGCGGCGGAGAACCTCGCGGCCGCCCGCACGCAGCGCGACCGCGAGGCCTTGCTGCTGGCGCTGACCGACAGCCTGCGCGTCGATGCGACGCGCAGCGACGCGGCGCATGGAATGCCGATGGTCGCGGAGGCGCGCCGGCTCGCGCACGCGCTGCACGGCGCGGATTCGGAAGCGGCGTTCGACGTGCTCGACCTCGAACGGTCACTCGTCGCGAGCGGCGGCGAGATGGATCGCTCGGTCGAGCTCGGCAAGCGCGTGCTCGAATGGCGGCGCGCGAACTTCGGTCCCGCGGATCCGCGCACCGTCGCGATCCTGAGCGCGATCGGGATCGGGCTCGACGACGCGGGTCATTCGGAAGCCGGCCTGCCGTACCTGCGCGAGGCGGTTGCCACGACGCGGGCGCTGCACGGGGGCCCGCATCCCGACGTGGCGCTGCACCTGCACAACCTCGCCGCTGCATTGCGTGACGTCGATACGAAAGAGGCGGAGGCCGTCCAGCGCGAAGCGATCGCGATGCGCCTGCGCGTGCTCGGCGCCGAACATGTCGACACCGCGCGCGCGCAGATGCAGCTCGCGCAGGTGCTGCAGGACCAGAGCCGCTACGCCGAAGCCGATGCCGTGTTCGCCGAGGCCGCGAAGGGCCTCGCGACGCGGCCCGACAACGATATCGACCTGCAGGCGACGCTCGAGAACAACTGGGGCACGCTGAACTATTTCGCGGGCGACCTCGAGGCGGCCGAGCGGCTGATCGCGTCGGCGTATGCGCGCTGGTCCGCGCTATACGGCACCGGGCACCGCGACGCGCTCGCCGCGCTCGCGAACCTCGCGGCGATCCAGCGCGAGCGCGGCCGCGTCGACGAGGCGATTGCATCGTGGCGCGAGGTGCTGCGGATCGACACCGAAGTGTCGGGTCCGGACTCCGACGACCTGACCGACGAGCTCAACCTGCTCTCGGAGACGCTCGCATGGACCGGGCATGCGGACGAGGCTCGCCCGCTCGCGCTGCGCTCGCTGACGATCAATCGCGCGATGCATACCGCGCCACACCTCAACCAGTCGCGCGTCCACCTCGCGCTCGCGGAAGTCGAGCTCGCGCGCGGTGACGTCGAGGCCGCGCGCGCGGCGAACGCGGAAAGCGACCGGCAGGTGCGCGAGCTGTTTCCGCAGGGACATGTCCGCGTCGCGCTCGGGCAGACGCAGCGCGCGCAGATCGAGCTTGCCGCGGGCGCGCCGCAAATCGCGCTCGAGCACGCGCAGGATGCAGCCGCGTATTTCCGCTCGCCGGAGCACAACGATCCGTTGCGCCTCGCGGCGGCCGAGGCGACGCAAGCCGAGGCACTGTTCGCGCTGGCCCGGAGCGCCGAAGCAGCGCCGCTGATGGAGGCCGCGCTCGGGAAATTCGCCGAGAGCGGGCGGTGGCATCCTCGGCTCGTGCAGTGGCGTCAGCTGCTTGATCGCGGCAAAAGCTGACGGCGTCAGCGACTGCCGATCATCGCAAACGCAATCGCGCCGGCGATCACCGCGGCGGCGACGAGCAGCCACCACGGATTGAAGCCCTTCGCAGGCTGCGGCTGCGGCGAGCGCGTAGGCGTCTTCAAGGCGGGCGTGCGGGCCGGCGCGCCTTGCGCGGCGGGTCGCGATTGCGATTGCGGTTGCGGTTGCGGCTGCGGCTGCGGCTGCGGCCTCGCGGCCGGCGCCGGCGCTGCGGCCTGCCCTGGCGCGGCGCCCTGTTGCGGAATCGCGCGCATCGTCTGCGTGAACTCGACCGGCCGCTTGGGCTCGGGGGGCGCGGCAGGAGCAGCCGCACCGCCTTCCGGCTTCACTTCGGCCTTGCGCACCGGCATGCCGGGCGCCTCGATCAGGAAGCGGTTGCTGTCGAACGCGATCTGGTCGCCGGTGAAGAGCTGCGCGTCCTTGACCGCGACGCCGTTGACCCAGCAGCCGTCGTCGGAGCCGTGGTCGCGCATCAGGATCTCGGTACCGATCACCTCGATCGTCGCGTGCTTCTCGGCCATCGCGGGCTCGTCGAGCACGAGGTCGCAACCGGCGCCCGTCCCGATCGTGAGCCGCCCCTGGATGTGGACGACCTTGCCGAAGTACGGGCCTGCGACGCCGCGCAGCACGGCCTTCGGCGGTGTCTGCATCGTGGGCTCTGCGCCGCTCGCGGCGCCCGGGCGGTTCGCGCTGACGGTCTCGTCGTAGTCGGGCTTCAGCACGAGGTTGATCGCGTTCAGGCTGACGACGTCGCCGAGGCGCAGGATCGCCTTCTCGCGCACGGGGCGCGCGTTGACGTGCGTCTGTGCTTCGGGGGTCTGGACGAACAGCGTGTAACCGCGCGGGTCGACGACGATCTGTGCGTGGTGGGGCTGGATGCCATCAGCCTTCAGCACGACGCGATTGTCGGACGCGGAGCCGATCGACCATTCACCCGGCTGGACGGTCACATCCGGGTGGACGCCCTGGGGGAAACTCAAACGCACGCTTGCGCCCGTGTTTGGTGGTACCGCGCCGGAATGTAA
>DATLNY010000193.1:0-12214 GCA_035536495.1 Candidatus Saccharimonadia bacterium
GGCGCCATGCCGTCGCCGGGCGTGGTGTCGCCCGCGCCGCTGAAGTCGTAAGCGGGATTGGCCGGCGTCGATGCCGCGCCGCGGTCGCCGAGCACACTGCCGACCACGTGCGTACCGTGGTAGGAGGTCGGATTCGGGACGCCGCCGATGCTTACGCACGCGACGTTGTTGTCGTAGGCCGTGGCGCCCGGCTGCGTCCAGTAGCCCGCGACCTTGCGGTTCGCGAACAGCGCACCCACCGCCGGCGGCGTAGTGTTGACCGCGCTGGTCATCGCCTTGACCGTCGCGCCGCCCTTGTTCAACTGCACGAACGAGCAATGGTTGTGATCGAGGCCGCTATCGGCGACCGTGACGTACTGCCCGCTGCCGGTGATGCCGCGGTTCCAGATCGGGGTGTCGAGGTTGTCGGTGGTGTTCGAGGCGATGTTGGCCTGGATCGGACCGAACGCATCGTCGTTGAGCAACTGCGGCGCGGCGTAGGCCTCGACGAACAGCACGTCGTCGAGCTGCGCGATGACGCGCAGCGCGTCGCGCAGCTTGCCGAGCGGCACGCGCACATTGACGCGCGGCAGGTGCGGCTCTTCGAGGTGGCTGATGCGGATCAGGCCGGGAACCGCCTTGTCGAGCGTGGCCGAGAAGTGGTCGGCGTTGCTGCCGGGAAACCCGATCAGGGTCAGGTCGGTGGCGTTCGAGCCCCACAGCGTGGGATCGAACTTGTAGGCCGGCAGGTACGGGCCGGTCCAGCGCGTCTCCGGCATCTCGGCGACCGCGTCGCGCGCGCCGTTCCAGCGCAGCAGATACGCGTTTTCGGGCAGGTAGGCCACGATGTCGACGCCGACCGCGACGAGGCGCGCCTGCGACGGCATGCGCCCCTGGCGGAACTGCACGATCCCGTAGCGCGTGTCGCCGCCCGCCGCGAGCGACGGATCCGGCGGCGCGAGCGCCGTCACGAGCGGATCGAACGTGCCAGCGCGCAGGAACAGCATCGACGAATCGAGCGTCGCGGACCCGGACGGAATCTCGATGCCCGGCACGGAAAAGCCCGGGCCGGAGCTGCGCTGCGCAGGTGCGGCGCTCGCGCCACCCGCCAGCACGGCGCTCATCGCAAGCACGCCGCAGATCGAGCGGCTCAGCCGCGACTGGCGCGGCGCCGGTGGAGTACGGTGCGACATGGTGTAGCCCCCTGTTGTCCGAAACGTGTTACGGCGATTCGAAGCCGTTCGAGAAAAAAGTTGTCGTCGAGGTGCCATCGCCTCCCCTTCCCTCACCGGAAGGGGAGGCTGTAACCGTGCTCAGGGATTCTCGAACCCGTTCGAGAACAGCGCGTCCGCAAGGCTGACGCACGTCACCGTGACGCTGACGGTCGCCGACGAGTTGCCGTTGAGCGTGTACGCGAACGTGTCGGGCGTCGTGCCGCAGAACGCCGCGTTCGGCGTGTACGTGAGGCCCGAGCCACCGCCCGTGATCGCAACGGTGCCGTTCGCAGGCTGCGTCGTCGAGACGATCGTGCGCGGGCCCGCATCGACGTCGGTGTCGTTGCCGAGCACCGCGATCGCCGTCGCGCTCGAGCGCTGCGCGACCGTCGCGGCATCCGCCACTGCGGTCGGCGGATCGTCGACGCAAGTGACGGTCACGCCGACGGACCCGACCGAACCGCCGTTGAGCGTGTACGAGAACGACTCCGGCGACGTCGAGCAGAAGTTCGCGTTCGGCGTGAAGCTCAGTCCCGTGCCGCCGCCCGTGATCGCAACGACGCCGTTGGCTGGCTGCGTGACGGCGATGATCGACTTCGGCCCGCCGTCCGGATCGGTGTCGTTGGCCAGCACGTCGATCGCGGTGGTGCCGGAATCCTCGACGACCGTTGCGGCATCGCCGAGCGCGCTCGGTGCCAGGTTCACGCGCGTGCACGTCGGCGCCGTCGAGGCATTCGTGATCCTCAGCTTGTCGAGGAAGAAGCCCGCTTCCTCGGTCGCCGGATCGCTCGAGAAGCGCCAGCGCAGCTGCACGGTGCGGCCCGCGTACGACGACAGCGCAGAGCTGTGGCTGGTGAACACGCCGCCGCTCGAGCCGCCGAACGCACCGTGCGTTGCCGCGTAGCCGCACGCGTTGACCGGCGGCGCCTGCGTCTGGGCGAACGTGCTCGGATAGGTCGGCGACGGGGGCAGGTCGTCCCACGTCGCGCCGCCGTCGTCGCTGATCTCGACCACGACGCCGTCCCACTGGTCCTCGAGGTTCCACTTCGCGTCGTAGCTCAGCGACGGCGAGCCCGCGCCGAGCAGGATCGGCGGCGTCGTGATCGCCGCGCACTGTTCGGGCAGGTAGATCGTCGCGCCGTCGGCTGCGCTGCGGTAGCTCAGCGTGCCGTCGCTCGCGGCGTCATTGCTGATCGCCCACGGCGACTCGATCTTCATGAACGCCGCTGTGTCGACCGAATCCGCGTAGGTGCCGGGAACCATCGGCCCATGCGCGACGACGTTGACGCGCCGCGTCGCGGTCGTTTCGTTGCCGCCGTTCGCGGGGCCGGTGCCGTCGGTGGTCGAATCCTCGGCGCGCACGACGTAGAAGTACGTCGTCAGCGGATCGACCGCGACGTCGCGGTAGCTCGTCGCCGCGACACCGCTCGCGATGAGGTTCGTGGGGCCAGGCGTGAAGTCGAATGCGGTCGAACGATAGACGTTGTAGCGCACGCCGGTCGCGCTCGGGCAGCGTGCCGCGCCGGCGCTCCATGCGACGAGCGTGCCGCAGGTGCCGCCGGACGGATCGTTCGTCGCGGTGACCGTGCCGACATCGAAGCTCGGGACGAGATCGCAGGCCGCGGTCGAGACGACCTCGGTGCAGCTCGAGATCGGGCCCTCGCCGCACACGTCGGCTCCTCGCACGCGGTACGCGTACGGGAAGCCGCCGGTGACCTTCGGGTCGACGAACGTGCCGCCTGCGGTGGCGCCGATCAGCCGGAAACCACTCGCGGGGGTCTGGCAGGTGCCGGCCGCGCGATAGACCTGCGTCGTCGTCGCATTGGCCGGCGCGGCGACCGCCACGCTGACGCCGGCGAGGCCGAGGTCGGTCGCCACGGGGGCTGCGGGTGCGGCGGCGACCTGCGTCGCGCAGGTCGCGCTCGATACGGCGAGCGCATAGCCCTGGCGCGTCGAGCCTTCGAGCCCGGAGCCCGGAACACTCGTTCCGCGGACGCGGAGCGTGTACGTGCCCTGGCTGGCGGTCTTGAGCCGCACGACTTCGGTGTTGTTCGTGCTGTCGCGCGTGCCGCCCGCGGTCGAGGCGTCCACGGTGAAGACGTTGCCGAGGAACGTGCCGTTCGGCGCGACGACTTCGAGGTCGAGGTCGTTGACGAGGGCCTTCGCGGCCGCAGGCGTGCCGGGCGGATCGAACCACGTCAACGTCGCGCGGAGCTCGCGCGGCGTGCCCGGCGGAACCTCGATCGTCCAGACCTGCTCCTCACCGGTTTCGAGTCCCGCGCCGTTCATTACGTCGAAGTGCCGCAGCTTGCGGTCGTCGCCGGGGAAATAGAGGTTTGCGTCGAGCCAGATGCGGCCCCAGCCGAAGGTCTGGTTCGGGAGCGTCGCGGGCATGCTCGTGCCGTTCATCAGCACGGCTTTCATCAGCGCGCCGCTGGGCGAATACGCATCGCCGGTAGCCCGCGATCCGGTCGGATAGAAACCGTCGCTGAAGTACTGCCGCATCAGCGCCGCGCCGCCCGCGACGGTCGGCGCCGCCATCGACGTGCCAGAGAGCGACCACGCGGCGCATTGCGTCGTTTCGACCTGATCGAGCGGGACACCGTCGTTGATGTTGTCGCCCCGCGCGGAGACGATGGCGCTGCCCGGCGCGGTCACTTCGGGCTTGGTGCGGCCGTCGGCGGTGGGACCACGGCTCGAAAAACTTGCGATCGTCGCGGCGTTGCCGTGCGCATTCGCGCCGACCGTCAGCACGTTCTTCGCGTTGGCAGGCGAACCGGTGGTGGTCGCGGCCGCGCCGCTGTTGCCGGCCGCGAACACGACGAGCATGTCCTCGTGGTTGTAGACGCCGCGATCGGCGTCGGCGTCGAAGCCGGTGTAGACACCCTTCGTGGCCGCGCCCCAGCTGTTGGTGTGGATGCGCGCGCCGCCGGCGCGGGCCTGCTGGAACATGTCGTTGAGCACGCCGATGCCGCTGAGGCAGCCGGTCTCGTCGTGGCCGATGTCCTGGAACAGCACCTGTGCGTTCGGCGCCATGCCGTCGCCGGGTTTGACCTCGGTGCCGGCGGGCGGATCGGCTTCCTCGTCGTAATTCGCCAAGGCCGGCGTCGAGGCATTGCCGCGATCGCCGAGCACGGTGCCGACGACGTGCGTGCCGTGGAACGACGTCGGGCTCGGGATCGCGCCGATGCTGACGCATGCGACCGAGTTGTCGTACGCGGTCGCGCCGGGCTGGGTCCAGTAACCGATGACCTTGCGATCGGGAAAGAGGGCGGCGATCGCGGGGGGCGTCGTCGCGACGGCGTCGGTGAATGCACGCACGGTCGTGCCGCCCTTGTTGAGCTGCACGAACGAGCAGTGGTTGCGATCGAGGCCGCTGTCGGCGACCGTCACGATCTGGCCGCTGCCGGTGATGCCTCTGTTCCAGATCGGCGTGTCGGCCGTCACCGCGGGCGCCGGATCGCTCGCGACGTTGGCCTGGATCGGTCCGTAGGAATCGTCATTGAGCAGCTCGGGGGCTGCGTATGGCTCGATGAAGAGGACTTCCTCGAGCTTCGCGACCTCGACCAGCGCCGTATTGAGCTGCGCGAGCGGCACGCGCACGTGCACGCGCGGCTGATGCGGGTCGTCGTAACGCGCGATCCGGATGAGGCCCGGGATGCGCTTCTCGAGCGTAGCCGAGAACCGGTCGGCGTCGGTGCCGGGGAAGCCGATCAGGGTCAGATCGGTGACCGGCGCGGACCACAGCGTCGGGTCGAACTTGTAGCCCGGCAGGTACGAGCCGGTCCATCGCGTTTCAGGCAGGGCTGCGATCGCGGCGCGCGCGCCGTTCCAGCGCACGAGATAGGCGTTGTCGGGCAGGTACGCGACGACATCGACGCCGAGCGCGGCCAGGCGCGACTGCGAGGGCATGCGGCCCGGCCGGAACTGCGCGATGCCGTAGCGGGTTTCGCCAGCCGGTGCGAGCGCGGGAGCGGGGGGCGCGAGCTGGGTGACGAGCGGATCGAACGTGCCCGCGCGCAGATGCAGCAGCGACGAATCGAGCATCGCGGCTGCGAGCGGCGATTCCGCGCCGGCCAGCGCGAAGCCGGACCCTGCACTGCGCTGCGCCGGCGCGGCGCTCGCGCCACCCGCAATCACCGCGCTCATCGCGAGCACGGTGCAGATCGAGCGGCTCAGCCGCGACTTGCGCGGCGCGTACGGAATAGCGTGCGACATGATGTGGCCCCTGTTGTCCGAAACGAGTTACGGCGCTTCGAAGCCGTTCGAGAAAAGAATGTCGCTGAGGTTCGGCACGACGAACGAAACCGTCGACGCCGCGCCGAACGCCTGCACTTCGGCCGCGCGTACGTCGACATCGCGCTCGGCGATGTTCGGCGCATTGCCGATGCGGCAGTCGGTCGAATTGGTCGGATCCGCGTCCTCTGCGCCCGCCACGCCGAGGTAGCCGTGGTAGGCCGGCGTGCCCGTGCACTTGTTGTGCAGCGCGACGAATCGCAGGTGGCTCGCGCGGAACGGCGTGACCGGGAAGTCGCGCAACAGCATGTCGCTGACGATCGGGCGGAACGACGCCGACGGATACGCACCGTCGGGCGAGACGAACACCTCGGTGTACGACGAATCCTGGGCGCAGTTGGCGGCCGACGAATCGCACGCGCGCAGCGCGAAGCGGTGGATCGAGGTGAAGCGGCTCTGCGGCTTCTCGTCGAGCACGATCTTCAGCACGCCGCTGACCTGCACGCGGCTGACCGTCTGCGGTCCGCCCGCGAGCGCGATCGTGACGGCAGGCCGCGCGACGTCGACCGACGGCGCGTTCGCGAGCGACTGCCAGTTCGTCGCCTCACGCTCGTCGATCAGCTCTGCGTGCCGCTCGCCCGCACCGGTCGCGACTGCACCGTTCGCGCCGGCCGCGTGGTTCGGCGCGAGGCGCACGTTGATCGTCGTCGTCGGCAGGCGGACGGAGCCTGCAAACTTGAAGTGACCGTAGCCGTTCGCGCGGACGACGAACTCGTAATTGCCCGGCACCATCTCGATGATGTGGGTGCGCGGCGACGCGGGATCGGTGTCGGCGGTCGGCGTGACGCGCGCCTCGTGGCGCCCGACGAAGATCTCCGCGGACACGAGGTCGCCGGTGAGGCTGCGCACGGCGAACGTCACCGGGACGTTGCCAGCGCCGGGCTGGTCGAAGCCGTTCTCGGGGCTGACGTCCTTCTCGTTGATCGTGCTCGCGCTCTCGCCGAAGCCGCGGTGCGCGAACACCGCCCACAGGTCGGCCTGGTTCGAGGTCCAGGTCTGCGACGGATCGGCGCTGCGCGCCAGGTCGGCGGCGAGGATCGCGTTGCGCGCATCCAGCATCGAGGGCGACGGCGGCTGCAGGATCATGCCGTCGTGCACGAGCTGCGACCATCGCCGCTGGCCCGGGCAGCGGTCGGCGTCGGTCTTGCCCTCGGCGCAGCGGCGCACGAGCGCGGCGTTGGTCGAGGCGAAGCCGAGCGCGTCGTACTTCCCGACGAGCCGCGTGCGCAGCTCGAACTGCATCGCGGTCCAGATCTCCGAGTCGGCGTGCACCTGGGCCTCGGCCTCGCAGGTGCCCTCGACGTTCGTGATCGGGCTCTCGCACGCGTTGTCGTAGCCGAAGTCGCCGAAGTTGAGCGGGCTGGTCGGGGCCGCGTAGTTGCGGATGCCCTTCGCGGTGTCGTTCGCGACGTATGCGCCGACCGAGAAGCGGTGCGGTGCGTTGGGCGCGTTGAGGCCGAGCTCGTCGAAGAACATCATCGAGTTCATGTCGGCCCAGCCCTCGCCCATCGCGCGGCCGTGGAGGCCGCCGAGGCCGGCGTCCGGGTCGGTCATGCGGTTCTGCACGAGGTGCCCGTATTCGTGCGCGACGATCTGGCCGTCGAAGTCGCCGTCGACGCACGGCGTGTACGCGGCGCCGCCGATCGTCTGCCACAGGTACATGTTGCTGAGCGGCGCGACGCCGTCCTGCAGCGTCACCTGGTTTGCGTTGTCGCGGCCGAGGTACGACGGCGAGCCGCCGTTCAGCGCGCCTGCCTGCGCGACGCCGAACTCGGGGTCGCCTTCGCGCGTCGTCGGCGTCGTGCCGTAGTTGCTCGTCTGCGCGGTGCCGTTGCGCTCGCGCAGGCCGAGCTGGTACGCGAAGTCGTGCAGCCGGTTGTGCAGGTAGAACAGGTTCACGATCGCGGCGTCGATGTCGTTCGACTCCGGCGTCGCATGCGTGATGACGGCGGGGTTGCACGAGCTCGCATACCAGGTGTTCGAGAACGCGGGGTCGTAAATGCGCGACGGATCGGGCGCTGGCTGGTACTGGTTGCCACCGCCGATCGCGGCGTTCCAGCCCTCGAACGTGCGCGCGTTGTTGCCGCTCGTGGTCTGCGAGCCGGCGTTGCCGACGTGGTCCCACGGGATTCCGTGCGAGGAGCCGTCCGCGAACTGGTCCTCGCAGCCCGCGATCGGAGCGCCCATCGACGACTCGTCGAACCAGCAGCCGGTGCGGCGCGTGTCGGTGTTGCTGTGATCGAGCGGCGGCGTGACGTCGAAGAACTTCCAGCGCGGGTTGGTGCCGACGTTACCGGCCTGGGCCTCGGCGAACAGGACGCCGCCGGCGTAATTCGTCGGCGGCAGCTGCAGCGTGCTGTACGGGCAGACCTCGACGTAGTAATTGCCGGTCGGGACACGGCCGCCTTCGGGCGAATACGTCGCGGCTTCCGGGCTCGTGCCGGTGTCGCCGTGCGCGACCTGCGCGTTCGCGAGCGCACAGGTCGCATCGTTGAAATAAACGTCGACGAAGATGTCGTTCGCGGGATTGCCGCTGGACGCCGAGGCGACGAGGCGCGCGAAGTTCTCGGCCGCGCTGACCGCGAACGGGCCGTGGCACGGACCGCAGGTCCCGACCTGCCCGGGCGGGTAGTCGCCGTTGTACGGCTCGACCCGGTCTGCCTTGGCGCGCGGCGCGTCGAGCTGCGAGAACTGGTCGACGCGGTCCTGCAGCACCAGCACTCGGCCATCATCGGCCGCGACGTAGGCGGTATACGCCGTGGTGCGGCCGCTCGGCGCGAGCTGCACGACGTTCGCTTCGAACGCGCGGACCGCGCCGAGACCGGGCAGGCCGACGATCGCCGGACGCACGCGCTGCAGGCCGGTGTAGCCCGCAACGTCGAGCATCGTCCAGCCGTCGTCGCTCGCCGCGGGCACGGGCATCGGCAGCGCCGTGCCGAGCGGCACGGCGGCAGCCGCGGCGAGCCAGGCCTGCGCGGGTGTCAGCGTCGCGGGCGCGAGCGCAGCGGGAATGTCGCCGATGCTGTTCGAGGCGACGAAAATCAGCTTCGAATCGACGATAGCGAGCTTGATGCGGCCTTCGAACGCGACCGGCACGTCGTCGCCCGAGCGCTGGCGGAACATCAGTACGCGAACGCCCGACTGGTTGAGCTTGGAGTCGCGGAACAGTTCGAGCCCATCGATGCTCGCATCGCTCAGGCGGAACAACGCGCGGTTCGCCTTCATCCAGCTGCGTGCGGCAGTTTCAGGTTCGCCCGTGAGGCCGGTCGCGATCGGCGCGCCCTGGCGCTGCAGCGTGTGGACCGTGCCGAAGCGATTCCACTTCGCATCGAGCCCTTGCGCTGCGACGAGGCTCGTCGCCTGTGGCAGCGGCGCGACGTAGCCGTTGCGGGCGTCGCGGTCACCGGTGGTCCGATTGAGGCCATCGAGCTGGACGGCGGCGTGCCCGGCGCATGCGACGAGCAGCGCGAATGCAGCCGCCACCCCGCGCCAGGTGGAATGGATCCGGTCGTGCGAAAAATCGGTCGAACCAGACATCGTTGGCTCCGGCGGTAGCGGGGTTGTTGCGCGGCAGATCGCGTCGCGCGAGCCGCCCAGGGGCAGGCAGTGCGTGACGTAACCGTTGGATTCGCGCAGGACTTCGGCACGGTATTCGGATACGGTGCCGCGTTCGATGGGGGTTACTCCCCACTGGACCGCTTATCTCTCACCAGTACAGGCGGGTATGTCGCGCTCGGACGTGCCGGACGCGACGTTGGCGGCGGACGCGCTCGCCACCCATAATCGCGGACCCCCGGCGGCGGTCCGGCGCGCGTCCGCGCAAGCCTGCCAACCCGTTGCGGCCCGATTGCCCGAGCCAGGTCCCACCACTGCATGAGCGACCCTGCCCGCTGGCCGGACTATCCGTTCGAATCGCACTGGTTCGCGCACGCCGACGGCCTGCGCCAGCACTACCTCGACGAGGGGCGCGGCGACGTCGTGCTGATGCTGCACGGCAATCCGACCTGGTCGTACTACTACCGCCACCTCGTGCTCGCGCTGCGCGCGACGCATCGCTGCGTCGTGCCGGACCACGTCGGCATGGGCTGGTCCGACAAGCCCGACGATGCGCGCTACGAATATTCGCTGCGCCAGCGCGTCGCGGACCTCGGTGTGTTCATCGACGGCGTCGTCGGCCCGGACGCACCGATCACGCTCGTCGTGCACGACTGGGGCGGCATGATCGGGCTCGCATGGGCCGTGCGGAATCCCGGGCGCATCGCGCGCCTCGTGCTGCTCAACACGGCCGGGTTTCCGATGCCTGCCGACAAGCGGCTGCCGTGGTTGCTGAAGCTCGGCCGCGACAGTGCGCTCGGCGCTTTCCTGATCCTGCAGCTCAATGCGTTCGCCGCCGGCGCGACGCGACTCGCGGTGACGAAGCCGCTGTCGGACGCCGAGCGACGCGCGTACGTCGCGCCGTACGACACGCCCGCGAATCGGATTGCGACGCTGCGCTTCGTGCAGGACATTCCGATCGCGGCGGCGGATCGTGGCCACGAGCTCGTGCGCGAAACCGCCGTGCTGCTGCCGCAGCTCGGCGACCGACCCGTGCTGATCTGCTGGGGCCTGCGCGACTTCGTGTTCGATGCGTCGTTCCTGCGCGAGTTCGAACGCGTGTTTCCGGCCGCCGAGGTCCACGCGTGGCCGGATGCGGGGCACTACGTGCTCGAGGATGCACGCGAGCGCGTCGTAGAACGCGTACGCGCGTTCCTCGGCGCGAATCCGACGATCTCCGCGTGAGCGCCCCCGTGAACGTCGCCGACGCGCTGTTCGCGCGTGCGGCCGAAGCGCCCGACCGTGTCGCGATGCATTACCCCGATGGCCGCGACGGTTATCGCGCGATGACCTATTGCGAGCTCGCCGGCGAGGTCGACGCGCTGGCGCGCGGGCTCTCGTCGATCGGCGTCACGCCGGGCATGCGCGTCGCGGTGATGGTCAAGCCCGGGCCGGAATTCTTCGCGACGATGTTCGCGCTGTTCCGCGCCGGCGCGGTACCGGTGCTGATCGACCCCGGCATCGATCGCGGCGCGCTGAAGCAGTGCCTCGACGAGGCCGCCCCCGAGGCATTCATCGGCATCCCGCTCGCGCATGCCGCGCGCATCGTGCTGGGCTGGGCGCGCCGCAGCGTGCGCATCGTCGTGACGGTGGGGCCGCGCGTGTTCTGGGGCGGGCATCGCTATCGCGACCTGCTTTCCCCTCTCCCCCCGGGAGAGGGTGCCGCGCGCAGCGCGGCGGGTGAGGGTTCGGGCGAAGCGAAACGTGGCGTGGACACCCGAACCCTCACCCCCGACCCCTCTCCCGGAGGGAGCGGGGAGCAACTCGCGGCAATCCTGTTCACGTCGGGATCGACCGGCGTGCCGAAGGGCGTCGAGTACACGCATGAGAATTTCGCGGCGCAGGTCGAGATGATCCGGGCTGCGTTCGATATCCGGCCCGGCGAGATCGACCTGCCGACCTTTGCGCCATTCGCACTCTTCGATCCGGCGCTCGGGATGACGACCGTGCTGCCACGGATCGACTTCGCGCGCCCGGGCCGTGCCGATCCGCGCGTGCTCGTTGCCGCGATCGAACGGTTCGGCGTCACGACGATGTTCGGGTCCCCGGCCGTCGTCGGCGTGCTCGCGACGCACGGGGCGCGGCTGCCGGGCTTGCGCCGCGTGATCTCGGCCGGCGCGCCGGTGCGGCCCGACGCCGTCGCTGCGCTGCGCGCGCTGCTCGACGACGGCGCGCGGATCTTCACGCCGTACGGCGCGACCGAATGCCTGCCGGTCAGCGTGGTCGATGCGCGCGAGATCGAAGGCGTCGGCGCTGCCGGCACGGCGCGCGGCGAGGGCATCCTCGTCGGCGCGCCGGTGCCGCCGAACCTCGTGCGCGTCATCGCGATCGACGACGGGCCGATACCGAATTGGCGCGACGCGCAGGAAGTTGGCGTCGGCGTCGTCGGCGAGATCACTGTTTCGGGGCCTTCCGCAACAACGCGCTACTTCCGCCGTGATGCGGCGACGGTGCTTGCGAAGATTGCGGAGGACGTCGGTGATTCAGGAGCAGGGGGGCAAGGCACGCGAGTCGTGCATCGCATGGGCGACCTCGGGTACTTCGACGCGGGTGGACGGCTCTGGTACGTCGGACGCAAGTCGCATCGGGTCGTGACGACGGAGCGCACGCTCTACACCGAGCAGGTCGAGGGGGTCTACAACACGCACGCCGGGATCGCGCGCAGCGCACTGGTCGGGATCGGCCCGCGCGGCGCGCAGATCCCCGTCGTCTGCATCGAGCTCGCGCCCGGCGTGCCGCGCGGCGAGTTCGCGCGGATCGAACGCGAGCTGCTTGCGCTCGGCGCCGCGAACCCGATCACAAACGGCATCTCCCGATTCCTGCTGCACTCGCGTTTTCCGGTCGACATCCGCCACAACGCGAAGATCGTGCGCGAACGCCTCGCGCGGTGGGCGGCACATCGCATCGGACCGGCGTGACGCGCGTCAGGGAGCGGCAATGAACGTGCTGGTGACGGGCGGGACGGGTTTTCTCGGGCTCGCGCTCTGCCGCGCGCTGCGGGCGCGCGGCGACACGGTCGCGAGCATCGCGCGGACGCGCAGCGCGGACCTCGACGCGCTCGGTGTCGAGCAGTTCGAGGGTGACGTCGCGGACCTCGATGCCGTGATGCGCGCGAGCCGTGGCCGCGACGC
>DATLNY010000194.1:0-3613 GCA_035536495.1 Candidatus Saccharimonadia bacterium
TGTCGAACGACGCGGGAACCCGGCTTTCGCCGGGATGACGCCGCGCGTAGGTGCGCGGAATGACGGATTGTGGGGGCGCACCCGATGCTGTTGCTGTCCGACATCGATGCCAACGAAGCGCGCGCGCTGCTCGCGCGGCACGGGCTCGTGCTCGAGCTCGTCGAAGACGACGCCGACATCCCGGGCAGCTACTGGGGTGCGCCCGAAGCCGGCGTGATCGGCCGGCGCGTGTTCGCACGATCGGACACGCCGGTGCACTCGCTGCTGCACGAGGCGAGCCATCTCGTCGTCGCCGACCCCGCACGCGTCGAGGCGATCGACACCGACGCCAGCGACTCTACGCACGAGGAAGATGCGACCTGTTACCTGCAAATCGTGCTCGCCGACGCGTTGCGCGGCGTCGGGCGCGACCGCGTCATGGCCGACATGGATGCCTGGGGTTACAGCTTCCGCCTCGGCTCGGCGCGCGCGTGGTTCGAGCGCGACGCCGAGGACGCGCGCGCTTTCCTCGTGGCGCGCGGCTTGCTCTAGCACTCGGGATCGCTCGCATGGGGCTTTCCGCCCTTGCGGCAGCGCGCGCCGCGGCATAGCCTCGCGCACTTCCCGGAGGACCCCGATGAGATCGACCCCTGCCCTGCTCGCCGCCGCGATCGCGCTGTCGCTGTCGTCGTGCGACGCGACGAACTCGAACGTCACCGCGCCGCGGCCGCGCGACGGCGCCGCACCCACGGCGACAGCCGTGGCGCCGACGCCGGCCGACGCCGATGCGTTCGTCGCGAAGGTCAATGCCGACCGCGCGGCGCGCTATCCCGAATCGGCCTCGGCGCAGTGGGTGTCGGTGACGTACATCAATCCCGACACGCAGCTGCTCGCGGCGAAGGCCAACGAGCGCGAGCTCTCCGCGACGAAGTCCGAGATCGACGCGTCGAAGCAGTACGCGAAGCTCGAGCTCAAGCCGGAGACCGCGCGCGCGATCAAGCTGCTCGAGCTGTCGACGTCGATCCCCGCGCCGAAGGACCCTGCGAAGCTCGGCGAGCTCACGACGATCGCGACGCGCCTCGAAGGCGCGTACGGTTCCGCGAAGTACTGCCAGGGCGAGGGCGAGGCGCAGGCATGCCGCGACCTCGGCCAGCTCGAGGATGTGCTGAAGTCGAGTCGCGACTATGCGACGCAGCTCGACGCGTGGCGCGGCTGGCACGACACCGCGCGGCCGAGCCGCGCCGACTACCAGCGCTTCGTCGAGCTCGTCAACGAAGGCTCGCGCGAGCTCGGGTACAAGGACACCGGCGAATTCTGGCGCGCGGGCTACGACATGTCGCCGGCGGACTTCGCGGCCGAAACCGACCGGCTCTGGGGCCAGGTCAAGCCGCTCTACGATGACCTGCAGTGCTACGTGCGCGGCAAGCTCGAGGCGAAGTACGGCGCGCAAGGCTCGATCGACGGCATGATCCCCGCGCACCTCACCGGCAACATGTGGGCGCAGCAGTGGGGCAACGTCTGGGATCTCGTCGAGCCGTACCGGGGCGTTTCGAGCCTCGACGTCGAAGCGGGGCTGCGTGCGCAGGGCTACGACCACCGGAAGATGGTCGAGCGCGCCGAGGACTTCTACGTCTCGCTCGGCATGCCGCGGCTGCCCGATTCGTTCTGGCAGCGCTCGATGCTCCTGCAGCCCCGCGACCGCGACGTCGTCTGCCACGCGAGCGCGTGGCCGATGGACCTCAAGACCGACGTGCGCATCAAGATGTGCATCAAGCCCGACGGCGAGTCGCTCTCGACGATCTACCACGAGCTCGGCCACGTCTATTACTACATGGCCTACCAGCCGCTGCCGGTGCTGTTCCAGGGCGGCGCGCACGACGGATTCCACGAGGCGATCGGCGACACCGTCGTGCTGTCGCTGACGCCGAAGTACTTGAACCAGATCAGGCTCGTCGGCACGCCGACCGTCAGCGACGAAGCGCTGATCAACGAGCAGATGCGGCTCGCGCTCGACAAGGTCGCGTTCCTGCCGTTCGGGCTCATGATCGACCGCTGGCGCTGGGGCGTGTTCGACGGCTCGATCGCGAAGGAAAACTACAACGACGCGTGGTGGGACCTCAGGCGCAGGTACCAGGGCGTCACGCCCGCGATCGAGCGCAGCGAGTCCGACTTCGACCCGGGCGCGAAGTACCACGTCCCCGGCAACACGCCGTACACGCGCTACTTCCTCGCGCACATCCTGCAGTTCCAGTTCCAGAAGGCGCTCTGCGACGCAGCGGGCCACACCGGCCCGCTGCACGAGTGCTCGATCTACGGCAACAAGGAAGCGGGCAAGCGTTTCTGGGCGATGCTGCAGAAGGGCCAGAGCCAGTCGTGGCCGGCGACGCTGAAAGAGCTCACCGGCACCGAAACGATGGATGCGTCGGCGATCATCGACTACTTCGCGCCGCTGCACGCGTGGCTGAAGCAGCAGAACGAAGGCAAAACCTGCGGCTGGTCGACCTGAGCCGCTTCCGCTAGACCGGCTCGACCGGCTCCTCGATGAGCGGCGCCGCAACCGGCGCCGCCGCCTCGACCGGCGTGATCCGCGCATAGAGCCACCAGCACGCATACCCGCTCGCCGAAAGCGCCGCCGCACCGAGCGCGAGCGCGAGCCCGCTCCACGACAGCGCCGGCGACAGGAAGCCCGCGATCAGGCTCGTCATGACGCCCCACACGAACGCCTGCACCGACGAGGCCGCGCCGCGGTTGCGCGGATAGCGGTCGAGCATCTTCAGCGACAGTGTCGGGAAGTTCAGCGCGATCCCGATCGAGTTCGCAGCGATCGCGAGCACCGCCCACGGCACGGTCGGGGATTCGACGAGCGTCCAGTACGCGAGGTTCGCGAGCATCGCGACCGCGCTGATCGCATAACCGAGGCGCACGGTGCCGCGCGCCGTCGCGCGTCCCGCCATCCGGTTCGCGAGCGTCGCGCCGGTCATCATGCCGAGGATGCAGGGCCCGAAGAACCACGCGTAGTCGAACGTTCCGAGCCCGAGGATGCGCTCGACGAACGCCGGCGCCGAGCTGATGTAGAGGAAGAACGCGCCGAAGTTGAAGCCGGTCGATACCGCGAGCAATGCGTAGCGCCGGTCCACCGCGATCTCGCGGTAGGTCGCGAACAGCACGCGCGGCACGAACCGAGTGCGCTGCGCGATCGGATGCGTCTCCGGCAGCACGCGCAGGCAGAGCAGCAGCAGCGCCGAGCCGTACAGCGCCAGGAACCAGAACACCGCGCGCCAGCCCGACAGCATGTAGACGAAGCCGCCGATGATCGGCGCGACGACCGGCGCGACCGAGAAGAACAGCGTGATGAGGCTCTGCACCTTGAGCGCCTGCGTGCCGTCGAACAGGTCGCGCGTCAGCGCGCGCCCGACGATGAGCCCGGCACCGATGCAGACGCCCTGCAGCGCGCGACACGCGAGCAGCCACTCGATGCTCGGCGCGAGCGCGCAGCCGACGGAAGCGAGGGTGAATCCGGTGACGCCGCCGAGGATCACGATGCGCCGGCCGTAGGCGTCCGACAGTGGGCCGTGCAGCAGGCTCATCCCCGCATAGGCGATGAGGTAGACGGAGATCGTCTGCTGCATCTCGA
>DATLNY010000195.1:0-2298 GCA_035536495.1 Candidatus Saccharimonadia bacterium
GAGCGTGCTCGAGCTCACGATCGAGGACATCAGCGCGAAGATCCGCGCCCACGGCGTCAAGGACCACGCCGACGACCTGTCGCTGCCGTACTGGGCTGGCATCGTGCCGGCACGCGTCGCGTACGGCGAGCCACGGCCGAGCGACGGCGCCGCGGCGGCGATGCCGCTGCCGAGCTACGTCGCGGCGCTCGCGTAGCGGGCGCATCGCGGTGCGCTATCCCGAAGCTGCGCGGGCTGCGACAATCCGTGCATGGCAGCAACCGCAATCGGGCGCGCCGCGGGCGCCGCCGCTGCGATGCTGCTCGCGCTCTGCGCCGGCGCGATCTGGGCCGTCGTTGCGTTGATCCTCGGCGACGATGTCTCGTGGATGGCCGCGCCGACCGCGCTCGTCGTGCTCTACGCGATCTCGAGCACGAAGGTCGCGGCGCGTCCTGCGCGCGCCGCCGCAGCGCTCGTGCTCTACGCGGCCGCAGTGGTCTACGCGCAGTACCTCCACAGCGCGAGCGTCGTCGCGTCGCAGCTCGGCATCGGCTTCTACGACGCGCTGTCGGGCATCGGGCCGGAGATGGCGTATGCGCTCGCGACGGCGCGCGGCGGCGTCGTCGACGGCGTCACGCTCGGTGTCGTCGCGCTCGCGCTCGCGCTCGTCGCTGCGCGCTGGACTTAGCGCCCGCGCCGGCGGCGCTCACGCCGCCCGGAACGGGATCGTCGCTAGGAACGCGATGTTCGCGAGCAGCAACAGCGCGCCCGTCAACGCCTGCTGGCGGATCACCGCGTACTGGTCGTCGAGCTCGAGCAGCGCCGCCGGCACGATGTTGTAGTTCGCCGCCATCGGCGTCAGCAGCGTGCCGCAGTAGCCCGACAGCATGCCGATCGCCGCGAGCGACGCGGGTTCGGCCCCGTGCAAGCCGACGAGCAGCGGCATCGCGATGCCGATCGTCATGACCGGAAATGCCGCGAACGCGTTACCCATGATCATCGTGAACACGACCATCCCGAGCGCGTAGGCGAGCACGCACGCGAAGCGGATGTCGACCGGGATCGCGCCGCGCGCCAGCGCGGCGATGAGGTCGCCGACGCCCGCGGCCGAGAATACGCCGCCGAGCGTCGCGAGCGCGAGCGGCAGGATCGCGGCCCAGCCGATCGCCTCGAGCAGCGCGCTCGATGCATCGACCGACGTTCCAGTGCGGCTGCCGGTGATGCGCAGCGCCGCAACGAGCGCGATCGCGCACGCAAGCGCGAGTGCGAGCAGCGTCGCGTGCTGCGGCTCGAGCCGCGGCGTCCCGTCGGCGCCGGGCACGGCGCGCAGCGCGAACAGCACCGCGATCGTCGCGAGCGGGATCGCGAGCGCAGGTACGAACAGGCGATGACCGAGCCTTTGAGCCTGCGCCACGCGTCGCGCCGGATCGTCGTGTGCTGCGCCCCGCGCCACGCCACCGAAGCCCGCGACCAGCGCGATCACCACGAGCGCCGCGCCGATCACGGCGCGCGGCAACGCGTCGCCCGCGAAGAACGTCAGCGCGAGCAGGCCCCAGAATGTCGCGGACGCCGCGCGGCGCGGGTGCGTCGCGTCGCGCGCCGCGTGCCAGGCTGCGCTTGCGAGCAGCAGCCCGATCGCCCAGTAGATCGGCGACAGCGGCGTCACGGCGCGTCCCCGCTGCGCGCGATGCCCTGCGCGAGCCGCGCATCGAGCCGCAGCGTCCGCGTCCCGTGGATCCCGAATGCCGCGACCGCGGTCGGCAGGCCCCAGAGCGCGATCGTCAACGGCTCGACGACGATGCCCTGCCCCGCGAGCACGCCCTGGATCAGCAGCACCGCGCCGAATGCGATGAACACGTCCTCGCCGAAGAACAGCCCGACGTTGTCGGTCGCCGCGCAATACGCGAGCAGCTTCTCGCGCGTCGCGCGCGGCAGTGCCCCGTGCCGCTTCACCGCCGCCGCCTCCGCCATCGGCGCGAGCAGCGGCCGCACGGCCTGCGCATGGCCGCCGAGGCTCGTCAGCCCGACCATCGCCGCGCCCTGGCGCAGCGCGAGGTAGGCGAGCAGCAACCGGCTCGTCGTGACGCGCTCGAGCCGCGCGATCCAGGCCTGCGCATGCTCGCGCAGCCCGTTGCGCTCGAGCAGGCCGATCACCGGCAGGGTCAGCACGAAGACGAGCAGGAAACGGTTCTTGAGGAAGCTCTCGCCGAGCGTCTCGAGCAGCGCGAGCACCGGCATGCCGGCCGCGATGCCCGTCACGAGCCCCGCGACGACGACGACGAGGAGCGCATTGAGCCGCCGCACGAGCCCCGCGACGAC
>DATLNY010000196.1:0-4275 GCA_035536495.1 Candidatus Saccharimonadia bacterium
CGCCACCATTGCGCCGCTGACTCGATCTCGGGCTCTTCGAGCGCGCGCAGCAGGAAGAAATCGTAGGCCGCGCGGAAGCGCGGGTGCGCCATCAGCCGCGTCGCGCGCTTGCGCTGCGCCGCCGGAAAGCGCGCCTGGAGCGCCCAGATCTCCTGCATCGGCGCGGTGAACCGGCGCGGCAACGCCATGCGCTGGACCTGTTCGGCGATCACGTGGTTCGACGCGCGCAGCCACGCGACGGCCGGGTCGAGCCCGTCGGTGGCGAGCGCCTCGTAGCGCTTGCGTGCCGCAGGCCAGAGCAGCGCCGCGAGCAGGAACGCCGGCGAGACGGGCTTGTCGTTCGCGAGCCGCTCGTCGGTGTTCGCGAGCGCCGCGTCGATCAGCAGCCCGCCGCTGCCCTTTGCATGCGTCTCGAGCGCGCGCGCGGTCTGCGGCAGGAACTCCTTGAGGAGCCCCGATTCGAGCAGCCCCTTGAAGCTCTCGACCGCGTGGCCGGACATGAAGAGCTTGAGCAGCTCGTCGAACAGGCGGGCGGGCGCTGCGTCGGCGATCAGCGGCGCAAGCTTGCGGATCGCGACGTAGGCCGACGGCTCGATCGTGAAGTCGAGCTTCGCGGCGAGCCGGATCGCGCGCAGCATGCGCACGGGATCCTCGCGGTAGCGCGCTTCCGGGTCCCCGATGAGCCGCAGCACGCGGTGCTCGACGTCCTCGTAGCCGCCGAGGAAGTCGCGCACCGAGAAGTCCTCGATCGCGTAGTAGAGCGCGTTGACGGTGAAGTCGCGGCGGATCGCGTCTTCCTCGATCGTGCCGTAGACGTTGTCGCGCACGATCCGTCCGTCGACGACATGGCGCGCGCCGGAGCCGTCGTCGTCGGAGGCGCGGAACGTCGCGACCTCGATGACCTCGCCGCCGAACATCACGTGCGCGAGCCGGAAGCGCCGCCCGATCAGCCTGCAGTTGCGGAACTGCTGCTTGACCTGCTCCGGCGTCGCGTTGGTCGCGATGTCGAAGTCCTTGGGATGTCCGCCGAGCAGCAGGTCGCGCACCGCGCCGCCGACGAGATAGCCGCCGTAGCCGGCATCCTTCAGCTTGTAGAGCACGCGCAACGCGTTGGGCGAAATGTGCTTGCGCGAGATTCCGTGTTCCTCGCGCGAAACGACGCGTTGCTTCACCTTGACGGGGAGCGGGACCTTGCCCGCGGCCGCCCTGCCCGGCGTCATCGCGTTGCCGAGCATTTTGAAAATCCGACGCAAAGGCAAAGGGGTTGTCCTTGTCGATCAAGTGGATATACTACGCGCCCCGTTTTCCGGACCACAAGGCGCACGCGGCCATACCGTGCACCTGCTGCGTCCCGGACAGCCCGGCGATACACGACGCTCCCTTCGTCTAGTGGTCCAGGACACCGCCCTCTCAAGGCGGGAACACGAGTTCGAACCTCGTAGGGAGCGCCATTTCGGTCTACTGCGCAACCTAACGGCTTTCGCGATCGACGCGAGAGCTCTAGCCCGATTGACGCAAGAGCTCTAGCGCCACCTGACTCGAAAGCTCCAGCGCCGATCGACGCGAGAGCCCCCCACCCGGCGATAATCCCCGCCTGGCACACGCACCGGACGCATCATGCCCTTCGTCGTCACCGAATCCTGCATCAAGTGCAAATACACGGACTGCGTCGAAGTCTGTCCGGTCGACTGTTTCCACGAGGGTCCGAACTTCCTCGTGATCGATCCCGACGAGTGCATCGACTGCACGCTGTGCGAGCCCGAGTGCCCCGTCAACGCGATCTATCCGGAGGACGACGTGCCGGCCGGGCAGGAGTCCTTCATCGCGCTCAACGCGGAGCTCGCGAAGGCCTGGCCCGTGCTGACGATCCGCAAGGAAGCGCCGTGCGACGCAAAGGAGTGGGAGGGCAAGCCCGACAAGCTCGCCCTGCTCGAGCGCTGAGGCGCAGGTCAGCAAGCGTAGCGGCTCACTCCTCGGCGAGCGCTCCACCGAGACGGCGCTCGATCCGCTCGAGCCGCTCGCGCAGCTCGCGGTTCTCGCGTTCGAGCTTCGCGTTGAGGCCCTGGATCGCGGCGAGCGCGACGCCGTCGGCGTCGAGCGTGCCGATGTGCGCCGTGCTGCCGCCGAGCCCGAACGCCGCCGCGAAGTCCTCGGCCATCGGGCCGAGATGCTGTTCGTGCTCCGAATTCTTGTAGCGCCACGTGCTGAGCGGAAGCTCGAGCACCTTGTCGAGGATCGCAAGCGGGTCGATCGCCGCGAAAGCTTCCTTGAATTCGCGCGAGGATCCATTCGTCCAGATGCCGTCCGTCGTCAGGTGGGCGCCGTTCGCGCCCGTGTTGATGTAGCGGCCTGCGAGCGGAAATGAGCCGAATGCAAACGACGCGAACCCGGTCGCCACGAGCCCGGTGTCGGAATTGCGCATGTAGATCGCGCCCCGCGCATTGCTGCGGGTCCTGAACACGAGATCGGCGTCGGAATCGCCGAAATTCAGCGGGCGCGCCGCGATGACCAGGTCATCGCTGTTGGCGATCGTCGTCGTGTTGATCGCGAAGCCGCCGGACGCGCGCGCGAGGAACTGGTTCGACCCGGTCGATTCGAATACGGAGTTCGACGACGTGTCCGACCAGACGAACGTGCCGCGGTCGCCCTCGGGCGTCTGGGTCGCGAGCGCGTTCCTGACCGCGCCGTTCTGGCCGGCGACGAACGAATAGTCGCCACCGGCCTGGTTCGCGAAGCCGCCCGGGACCGTCGCCCCGACGCCGCGCGCGCTGTTCGTGCTGCCACCGCCGATCGTCGCATTGTCGCCGACGGCGTCGTTGACGGCGCCTCCGCCGATCGTCGCGTTGTCTCCCGAGAGGTTGTTGATGCGACCGCCACCGATCACGGCGAAATCGCCGGTCGCGATGTTCCGCTCGCCTCCGGCCACCGTCGTCGATACGCCGGCGGCGCGGTTGATGTTGCCGCCGCCGATCGTCGCGAAGTTCCCGAGCGCCTGGTTGCCGCAAATGCCCGAGCAGCCCGGGAGCGGTGGGGGCAACGAGGTCGAGCCTCCGCCCGCGATCGTGACGCCGAAGCCCCCGAGGACCGCGTTGGTCGAGGCGCCGCCGACGATGTTCGGAACGCTGCCGTAACCGGCATCGGTGTTCGGGTCGATCCGCAGCGCGCGCGCGTTGTTGGCGCGCAGGTCGAGCACGACGTCGTCGACGTGCCCGAGGAAGTTGACGCCGGCGACATGCCCCGTGTTGCCGGTCGTATCCCAGCACAGTCCCCCGACCGCGCCCTTCGGCAGCACCGCCTCGCGTTCGGCGAGTTGCACGAACGCGCCGTTCGCGTCGCGCACCTCGACCGCCATCCAGAGACTTTCGCGCCGTTCGAGCGCGGGATCGAGCTCGAGCGCGGCCTCGAAAGTGCCGTTCGATACCGCGACGCCCTCGAGCGTCAGCGGGTGACCGATCACGCTGCCGCCCTGCTGCGCGTCGTGGAAGGTCAGCCGGAATGCGTACGCGCCCTCCGCCGGCTCGCCGCGATCGCTCAATGCGCCGCGATAGACGAACGGGGCGGCGGCAGCCGGGATCGCCGCAAGGCATGCGACTGCGAACAGCACGGCACGAGGAACGTGCGAGATCTTGGCGCGCATCGGAGGCTCTCCAGGCAGGATCATTCGAAACCGTCCGCAAACAGGGCGTCCGGCGGCGCGACGCACGCCGTCGTCGTCGCATCGAGCAGCTTCGCGCTCAACGCGAATGCGCCACCGGTCCGCGGTGCGGGGGATTCGGGAACGAGGCGCGAATCGAGCTCGAAGCGCGCCTCGGCGCGTGGCGGTTCCGCGCGGTCGAGCCGCGTGCCCTCGATTGCGAAACGCGCGGTCGCCAGCTCGCCGGGTTCGGCGGCACCGACCATCGACGGCAGGAACACGAGGGCGACGGCCAGGCCGGCCGTGACGACGGATCGATGCATGCAGGGCCCCGTGAAGCGATCGACCGTGGACGACTGTGCCGACGATACTCCGTTGGCGCAGCGCCCGGAGCTTTTCGGAGTGTCCGGGGTGCCGCAGCAGTACGCGAATAGCTCGGGGACTTTCGCGCGACGCGGGGGCCGTTGCGGCCCCCGTTGAAACGGTCAGCCGAGGCGTTGCTTGATCGCGGCGATGAGCTTGCGCGCGGCCGTGTCCTCGACCGTCGCTCCGGACTCGTCCTCGACGCGGACGACACTGCCCTCGCCGTCGGCGACGATGCGCACGACACGCGTCGCCTCCTCGACCGAGACCTTGTCGCG
>DATLNY010000197.1:0-17489 GCA_035536495.1 Candidatus Saccharimonadia bacterium
ATCTGCCACTGCATCGTGTTCCTGCCGAACATCTTCGGGGCGCAGAACGAGATCTCGATATTCCTCTCGCACGTCGCGATCACGATCAGCATTTCCCTGCTGGCGTCGTGGCTGTTCGCGGTCAGCCTGACGCCGCTGCTCGCCGCGCGCATCCCGCCGCCGAAATACGTCACCTCCGACAGCGCCGTCTCGAGGCTCAAGGATCGCTACGCGCGCGTGCTCGACTGGACGCTGCGGCACCGCGCCCAGACGATGCTCGCGACGCTCGCGATCGTCGTTGCGAGCATCGCGCCGATGATGTTCGTCAAGAAGGACCTGTTTCCGTCCGGCGGCACGCGCCGGCTAGAGCTGCAGGTCGAGGCGAACGGCGTCTACACGCTCGACGAGACGGAACGCGCGTTCGCGCCGCTCGAGAAATGGCTCTACGACCGCAAGAAGGAGCTCGAGATCGAGTCGGTCTACGTGTGGATCAGCGAGCAGTTCGGCGGTGGCTTCCGGCTCAAGCTGGTCGAGGAAGGCGCCGAGCTTTCGTCCGACGAGATCATGGAGAAGATCCGCGAGGGCCTGCCGAAGATCGCGATCGGCAACGTCAACTTCGGCGGCGGCGGCCAGCGCGGTGGCGGCGAGGGCTTGCGCGTCTCGCTCGTCGGCGACTCGAGCGACGAGCTCGAGAAGCTCGGCGAGGTCGTGCTGCCGATCCTGCGCGGGCTCGAGGGGCTGCGCGACGTGCGCAGCGACAGCGGCGCGACGACCCGCGAGATCGCGGTACGCGTCGATCGCGAGCGCGCCGGCCAGTACGGCTTCTCGGCGCAGGAAGTCGCGACGTTCATCGCGATCGCGCTGCGCGGTGCGCCGCTCAAGGAGTTCCGCGCGAGCGAGGACGAGGTACCGGTCTGGCTGCGCTTCCAGGAGTCGGACACCGCGAGCGTCGACGACCTGCGGGACTTCAAGCTCAGGCGCGACGACGGCGAGCTGGTCCCGTTGCTGTCGCTCGTCGACGTTCGCGTGCAGGACAGCGCGTCGGCGATCCAGCGCCAGGATCGCCAGACCTCGTTCCCGATCCAGATCAATGTCGCCGAGGGCACGACCGCTGAAGTCGCGCGCAAGCGCGTCGAGGATGCGTTGTCGGGGCTCGCGATGCCGCCCGGCTACCGCTGGAGCTTCGGCGGCGGCTTCGAGCGCGAGGACGAGGCGGGCAAGCAGATGGTTTTCAACCTCCTGATCGCGCTGCTGCTGATCTACATCGTCATGGCGGCGCTGTTCGAGTCGCTGCTGTTCCCGGCCGCGATCCTCACCTCGATCGTGTTCTCGATCTTCGGCGTGTTCTGGTTCTTCTGGCTGACCGGCACGACGTTCTCGATCATGGCGTTCATCGGTATCCTGATCCTGATGGGCGTCGTCGTGAACAACGGCATCATCATGGTCGAGCACATCAACCAGCTGCGCCACGCAGGGATGCTCAGGACGCAGGCGCTGATCGAGGGCAGCCGCGAAAGGCTGCGTCCCGTGCTGATGACGATGGGCTGCACGATCATCGGCATGGCGCCGCTGTGCCTCGGCAGCACGCAGATCGGCGGCGACGGCCCGCCGTATTACCCGATGGCGCGCGCGATCGTCGGCGGGCTCGTGTTCTCGACCGGGATCACGCTCGTGCTGCTGCCGACGCTCTACGCGATGCTCGACGACTGGCGGATCTCCACGCGCCGCATGATGCGTCACGCGCGTGGCTTGCCGGAGGACGGCGAGCTCGCCGGCGCCCCGTCGGCGCCGTCGCTGGCGTGATGCCGCGTCCGCTGGCCTAGCGCGCGAGCTTTGCCGCCATCTGGAAGCCGGCGATCCATACGCCGGCCGCCGTGCCGAGGCTCGTCAGGAAGAACACGAGCAGCACGCGCGCGACGCGAGTGCGCCACCAGCCGCGCAGCGTGCCGACGTCGTCGCGCAGCAGCTCGAAGTCGCCGACGCTCGGCTTGCGCACCATCAGCTCGACCGCGGCGCTGACCATGCCCGATGCGAGCGCCGGATGCAGTGGCGTCAACGGCGAAGCGACGAACGCGGCGAGGATCGAAAGTGGATGCGCGCCGGCGACTGCCGCACCGACGGCGCCGAGCACGCCGGTCGTGACGACCCAGATCCCGAGCACCTCGAGGCCGACTGCCTTGCCCTGGGCAAAGCCCCACGCGAAGCCGCCGAGCACGAACGCGATGAGGAACCAGCCGAACCACTTGCCGAACTTCGACGGTGGCGGGTCGGCGCGCAACGGCGCGAGCACGTCGATCGGCGCTGCCGTCTCGCCGGCGAGATGGCGCGCGATGCCTTCGAGGTGTCCCGCGCCGACGACCGCGAGGACGCGCGGATGTGACTCGCCTTGCGGCTGCGAGACGGGGTGCGATTGTAGGAGGGGCCACAGCCCCGACCCATCCTCGGAAACCGCGGTCGGGGCTGAGGCCCCTCCTACAGGGGGACCGTGCGTTGCGAGGTTCCCGCTGAGGAGCTCGGCGGAACATTGGCGCAAGCGAGCGGCCATGTAGCGATCGCGCTCGGCGATGATCGCCTCGTACAGCGCCGGCGATTGCTCGGCGAATTCGGCGAACGTGCCCGCAAGCACGTCACCCTGCTTGAGCCGCTCGATCGACGCTTCATCGACCTCGCTGTCGTCGAGCACACTCGCGACGAGGCCGCCGGTGATCCTGATCCGATCCCAGAACCCGACCGCGGCGCGCGTGCGCCGCAGCGTGATGCCGACGTCGCGATCGACGAGCCAGTAGGGGATACCCCCGGAACGAGCGCCTTCGATCGCGGCCTTCATCTCGCCGCCCGGCTCGACGCCGAACTGCTGCGCGAGCCGCCGCGGGTAGGCGCCGAGCGCGAGGCCCGCGCCGACGACCGCGGCGCGGCCTTCGCGCAGCACGGTCAGCAGGTCGATCGCGGCGGTCGCGGCCGGATCGAGCAGCGCGGCTGCGCGCGGCGCGCAGAGCTCGACCGCGATCGCATCGAAGCGCTCGTTCGCGACGAGCGCGCGGACCGCCTCGGCGCTCGCACGCGAGACGTGCGCAGTCCCGAGCAGCACGTACTCGATGCCGTCGCGCACGACGACGCGCTGCGGCTGCGGCGCGGGCGCCGGCCCGGATCGCGCGAATGTCGGCTCGGTCGGTTCGTTCACGGGTCGGGATCGGGCATTCAGTCGCGGAACCGCTTCAGCAGGTCGCCGTAGGCGTCGATGCGGCGATCGCGCAGGAACGGCCAGATCCGGCGCACGTTCTCGCTGCGCGACAGGTCGATGTCGGCGACGAGCACGTCGGGCTCGTCGCTGCCGGACTGCGCCAGGAATTCGCCCTGCGGACCCGCGACGAAGCTGTTGCCCCAGAACTGGATGCCCTTGCCGGCCTGCTCGGGGCTTTCCTCGAAGCCGACGCGATTGCACGCGAGCAGCGGCAGGCCGTTCGCGACGGCGTGGCCGCGCTGCACCGTCACCCACGCGTCGCGCTGCCGCGACTTCTCCGCCTCGTCGTCGGCGCGGTCCCAGCCGATCGCCGTCGGATAGAGCAGCAGGTCCGCCCCCGCGAGCGCCATCAGCCGCGCGGCCTCGGGATACCACTGGTCCCAGCAGACCAGCACACCAAGGCTGCCGACTGACGTTGCGATCGGGTGGAATCCCGAGTCGCCCGGGGTGAAATAGAACTTCTCCTCGAAGCCCGGATCGTCCGGGATGTGCATCTTGCGGTACGTGCCGAGCACTCGGCCGTCGCTTTCGAACACGACCGCGGTGTTGTGGTAGAGCCCGGCGGCGCGGCGCTCGAACAACGAGGCGACGAGCACGATGCCGTGGCGCCGCGCCAGCGCGGACAGGCGCTCGGTGCTCGGCCCCGGGATCGTCTCGGCGCGGTCGAACTCGTCGACGCACTGGTGCTGGCAGAAGTAGGGGCCGTTGTGCAGCTCCTGCAGCAGCACGAGGCGGGCGCCGGCCTGCGCCGCGCGCTCGACATGGCGCTCGATCGCGTCGAGGTTCGCGTCGCGGTCGCCGTGGTTGCGATCCTGGATCAGCGCGACGCGCAAGGTCCTTGCCATCGTTTCGGCCGCTCGGGTGAAAGCGTGAAGGATAGCCGTGCGGCGTCCTCGTTCCCATGAACGCCCCGGACGGCGCGTCGCGTCGCGGTTTCGCGCGAGGTGCGCTGCTATGATCGCCCGCGTTTCCAGCAGTTCCGGAGTGGTCGCGTGTTGGAGTTGATCACCGCAGGCGGGTGGGCGATGGTGCCGATCCTGATCTGCTCGATACTCGTGCTCGGCATCGTCGTCGAGCGGTCGTGGAGCCTGCGGCGCAAGTCCGTGCTGCCTCCCGGGCTCGCCGACGAAGTGCGCACCCTCGCGCTGCAACGCAAGCTCGACGCCCAGCACCTCGACGAGCTCGAGCGAAACTCCCCGCTCGGCGCGGTGCTGGCCGGCGCGATCACGGTGCGGCACCTCGGGCGCGAGGCGGTGCGCGAGCGCGTCGAGGACGCCGGCCGCCATGCGGTCCACGACATGGAGCGATTCCTGCCGACGCTCGGCACGATCGCACTGATCGCACCGCTGCTCGGGCTGCTCGGCACGGTCATCGGCCTGATCGACATGTTCCTGTCGATCATGGGCCACGGCATCGGTGATGCGAACCACATGGCGGGCGGGATCGGCGAGGCGCTCGTCTGCACCGCGGCGGGCATGATCGTCGCCGTGCCGGCGTACGTGTTCCATCGCGCGTACCGCGCGCGCATCAACGGCTACGCGATCGCGCTCGAGAAGGCCGTCATGCGCCTGCTCGACGAGCTCGACCAACCCGCCGCGGCTGCGCCGGCGCCGGCGCGGCGCGCGAGCCGATGAGGATCGGCTCGTCGCGGCGCGAGGACGACATCGACCTCAACGTCATCCCGTTGATCGACGTGATGCTGACGCTGCTGATGTTCTTCGTGATGACCGCGACGTTCGAGCAGCGCGCGCTGATGAAGGTCGCGCTGCCGCAGGCGAGCGCGGCGCCGAGCGCCGAGCGCGCGGAGGGGCTGCTCGTGCTGATCGACCGCGAAGGCCGCTACTTCATCGAGAACAACGAGGTGCTCAATCCGAGCCTCGAGACGCTCAAGGCCGCGATCGAGGGCGCCGCGGGCGAGGATCGCGCGCGCCGCATCACGCTGCGCGCCGACGGACGCACGCCGCACCAGGCGGTCGTCACCGCGATGGACGCGCTCGGACAGCTCGGCTTCCTCAACCTCACGATCGCGACCGTCCCGGCCGAATCGGCGCCGTGAGCGGGGCGTCGAGCGTGGGCCGGGCGCCGAATCGCATGATCCGCCGATGAGCGTCGATGCGAACAAGATGCCGGCCGGCGTCGTGTATCGACGCCTGCTGCGCTACGCGCTGCCGTCCTGGCCGATCGGCGTCGTCGCGGCGCTCGGCATGCTGCTCGAAGCGGCCGCGGCCGGCGCGTTCACCTGGCTGATGCAGCCGATGATCGACGGCACGTTCATCGAGCGCGACCCCGACGTCATCGCGTGGCTGCCGTTCGCGGTCGTCGCGATATTCCTCGTGCGCGGCGTCGCGACGTTCGTGTCCGACGTCGGCATGGCGCGGATCGGCCGCGGCGTCGTGCGCGACCTGCGCGAAGAGGTGCTGTCGAAGTACCTCAGGCTGCCGTCGTCGTTCTTCGACCGCGAGCCCTCCGCGACGCTCGTCGCGAGGCTGTCGTACAACACCGAGCAGGTGTCCCAGTCGGTGACCGAGGCCGTCAAGGTCATCGTGACCGACGCGCTGACGCTCGTCGCGCTGCTCGTCGTGATGCTGATGCAGAGCGTCAAGCTCACCGCGACGATGCTGATCATGGGGCCCGTCATCGCCGGGATCGTGCACTTCGTCGGGCGGCGCTATCGCCGCATCAACCAGCGCATCCAGACTTCGGTCGCGGAGATGTCGCACGCCGGCGAGCAGGCGATCGCCGCGCAGGACTCCGTCAAGATCTACGGCGGGCAGGGCTACGAGGTGTCGCGCTTCGTCGAGATCGCGCGGCGCAACCTCAGGCTGCACCTGAAGGTCGAGTCGACCAAGGCGCTCGCGTCGTCGATCGTGCAGCTGCTCGCCGCGGCCGCGCTCGCGATCATCGTCTACATCGCGGGCCGCGAGGCCGTTCAGGACAAGCTGACCGCGGGCATGTTCATGGCGCTGATCACCGCGATGATGGCGATGCTCCCGTCGTTGAAGCGCCTCACGAACGTCCAGAGCATGATCCAGCGCGGCGTCGCCGCGGGCTCGAGCCTGTTCGTGATGCTCGACGCGCCGGAGGAACGCGACGACGGCACGCGTCCGATCGCGCGTGCGCGGGGCCGCATCGAGTTCCGCGACGTCGCGATGCGCTACCGCGACGACGTGCCGGCGCTCGAGGGCGTCAGCTTCGTCGCAGAGCCGGGTAGCGTCACCGCGATCGTCGGACGTTCGGGGAGCGGCAAGTCGACGCTCGTGCAACTCGTGCCGCGGCTGTACGAACCGGGCGCCGGGCTCGTGCTGCTCGATGACGAGCCGGTCGACGCGTACCGGCTCGCCGACCTGCGCCGGCAGATCGCCGTCGTCGGGCAGAAGGTCACGCTGTTCGACGACACGGTCGCGCGCAACATCGCCTACGGCGCGCTCGCCGGCGCGAGCCCCGCACAGATCGAGGCAGCGGCGCGCGCCGCGAACGCGCTCGAGTTCATCGAGCGGCTGCCGCAGGGCTTCGACACGCCGATCGGCGACAACGGCGCATTGCTGTCGGGCGGGCAGCGGCAGCGCCTCGCGATCGCGCGCGCGATCCTCAAGGACGCGCCGATCCTGATCCTCGACGAGGCGACGTCGTCGCTCGATCCGGAGTCCGAGCGGCTGATCTCCGACGCGCTGGAAAAGCTCTTGCACCGCTGCACGACGCTCGTGATCGCGCACCGGCTCGCGACGGTCGAGCACGCCGACCAGGTGCTCGTGCTCGAGCGCGGGCGACTGATCGAGCGCGGCCGCCACGCCGAGCTGCTCGCGCGCGACGGCCACTACGCATACCTGCACCGCATGCAGCTGCGCGAGCCCGCGCCGGGCGACGGATCCGAACGCAACCTGCGCGCCGATGCGTGACCGGCTCGCGGCCTGGCTCGAGTCGATCTGGTACGGGCGCGAGCCGGTGCCGGGTGTGCTCGCGCTGCTCGAGCGCTGCTACGTCGCGATGCTCGCGCTGCGGCGCGCGCTCTACGCGTCGCGCATGCTGCGCAGCGAGGCACTGCCGCGGCCCGTCGTCGTGGTCGGCAACCTCACCGCGGGCGGCACCGGCAAGACGCCGCTCGTCGTCTGGCTCGTGCGCGAACTCTCGTTGCGCGGCTGGCAGCCCGGCGTGATCCTGCGCGGCTATCGCGGCAGCGCTCGCTCGCCCCGGCGCGTCACCGCCGGTGACGACGCCGCCGCCGTCGGCGACGAGGCGCTGCTGATCGCGCGCGCGACCGGCGTGCCGGTCGCGATCGGTCGGCGACGCGCGCAGGCAGGCCGGCTGCTCGTCGACAGCTGCGACGTGCTCGTATCCGACGACGGCCTGCAGCACTGGGCGCTGCAGCGCGACATCGAGATCGCGGTCGTCGACGGCGAGCGGCGCTACGGCAACGGGCGGCTGCTCCCGGCCGGTCCGCTGCGCGAGCCGCTCGAGCGCCTCTCGCGCGTCGATCACGTCGTCGCGAACGGTGCGGCACATCCCGGCGAGGTCGCGATGCAGCTCAGCGGCTCGCGCGCGGTGAGCCTGTGCGATCCGACCCGCATCGTCGCGCTCGAATCGCTGCGCGGGCGAACGGTCCATGCGGTCGCGGGGATCGGCAATCCCGCGCGGTTCTTCGCGCTGCTGCGCGGTTTCGGCATCGAGGTCGTGCCGCACCCGTATCCCGACCACCACGACTACGACGGTCGCGAGCTCGACCTGCCGGGCTCCGACCTGATCCTCGTGACCGAGAAGGACGCGGTCAAATGCGCGTCGTTCGCCGGCGCGCGCGTACACGTCGTCCCGGTCGAGGCCGAGCTGCCGGCGCAACTCGCCGACCAGGTGCATGCGAGCCTGCATCGCCTGAAGGAGGCGAGGGCATGACAGGGGACTTCGTCGTCGCGATTCCTGCGCGCCTGCGCGCGACGCGGCTGCCCGACAAGCCGCTGCGGATGCTCGCGGGGCGCCCGCTGCTCGCGCACGTCATCGAGCGCGCCCGCGCATCCGGTGCGCGCGAGGTCGTCGTCGCAACCGATGATGCGCGCATCGCCCTGGTCGCCGAGCAGGCAGGCGTGCGCGCGGTCATGACGCGCGCCGATCACGCCTCGGGCACCGACAGGCTCGCGGAAGTCGCAATGACGCTCGGCTGGGCGGACGACCTCAACGTCGTCAACCTGCAGGGCGACGAGCCGCTCGCGCCGGTCAGTGGCATCGAGGCGGTTGCCGCGCTGCTCGCGCGCAGCGTAGCGCCGGTCGCGACCCTCGCGACGGCGATCGAGGACGCATCGCAGCTGTTCGACCCGAATGTCGTCAAGGTCGTGCGCGACGCGCGCGGGCACGCGCTTTACTTCTCCCGCGCGCCGATACCGTGGGCGCGGGACGCTTTCGCGACCGCTGCGGGACGTGCCGTCCTGCCGGCCGTCGGTTACCTGCGCCACATCGGCATCTACGCCTATCGCGCGGGGTTCCTGTCGCGCTACGTTGCGCTGGCGCGCACGCCGCACGAGATCGCGGAGTCCCTCGAGCAGCTGCGCGTGCTCGAGCACGGCTATCCGATCGCGGTCGGGATCGCGCCGGAAGCGTTCCCGGCCGGCGTCGACACCGAAGCCGATCTCGCGCGCGTCGCGGCGATCCTCGGCGCAGCGCGGTGAGCCCCATCACGACCTGGCGGAGACCATGTATTCGAGCCTGACTCCCGACGACGGATCGCAGCGCCCGCCCGCTCCGGCGTTCCCGGAGACGGTCGCGTGGGTCAACATGCGCGCGCCGCTCGAGCTCGAGGCGCTGCGCGGCCGCGTCGTGCTCCTGTATTTCTGGACCTACTCGAACATCCACTGCATCCAGTCGCTCGCCGATATCAAGTATCTCGAGAGCAAGTACCGCGACAAGCTCGCGATCGTCGGCGTGCACGCCCCGAAGTTCGCGCAGGAGCGCGTCGCCGCGAACGTCATGCGCGCGGTCAATCGAAACTACGTCCGCCATCCGGTCGCGAGCGATTCCGGGTTCCTGCTGTGGCAACTCTACGGCGCGGATGCGTGGCCGACCTACGTCGTCATCGACCCGGCCGGCCGCATCGCGGGAAGGTTTGCAGGCGAAGGCCGGCGCGCCGAGCTCGACGCGCTCGTGTCGCGTCTTGCCGCGGAGATCGATCACCAGGGCGAGGCGCCGCCGGCGCTGCAGACGACCGCGCGCGCCGAACCGAAGACGGCGCTGCGCTTTCCGGGCAAGGTGCTCGCGACGGCGGATCGCCTCTACGTTTCCGACACCGGCCACAACCGCGTGCTCGAATGCACGCACGAGGGTCGCGTGCTGCGCCAGTTCGGCTCGGGCAACACCGGCTTCTGGGACGGCCGTGGTACCGACGCCGGTTTCTGCGAGCCGCAGGGGCTCGCGCTCGCAGGCACGTCGTTGTTCGTCGCCGATGCGGGGAACCATTCGGTCCGGCGCGTGACGCTCTCGACCGGTGAAACGCAGACCTTCCTCGGCACCGGCGTGCAGGGCCGCGCACGGCCCGACGCGACCGATCCGCTCGCGGTGCCGCTGTCCTCGCCGTGGGAGCTGTGCGTCAGCGTCGACCGGCTCTACGTGACGCTCGCGGGTCAGCACCAGATCGGCGTGCTCGATCTCGGCAGGCTGGTCTACTCGGTGTTCGCCGGATCGGGCCACGCGGGCCTCGTCGACGGACCGGTCGGCGAGGCGAGCTTCGCGAAGCCGCTCGGGATCGTGCAGCACGCGCAGACGATCTACGTCGCCGATGCGGACAGCTCGTCGCTGCGGGCGATCAAGCTGTTCGATCGCAGCGTCCGGACCGTCGCGGGCAAGGGCCTGCACGAGTTCGGCGACTCGGTCGGGCCAGGTCCGGAAGACCTCGTACTGCAGCATCCGAGCGCGCTCGCGCTCGAGCCGCAGCTTTCCGAGCTGTGGATTGCCGACTCGTACAACGGCACGCTCAAGATGCTCGCGCTGCGCGGCGGCGCGAGCCGCGCGTTCACCGGCGATTACCGCTTCCACGAGCCCGGCGGGCTCTCGGTTGCCGCCGGCGCGGTGTGGGTCGCGAACACGAACGCGCACGAGATCGTGCGCATCGACGTTCGCGACGGCTCCGCCAAGCGGGTGCCCGTCGGGGAGTAGGGCGGCGCGCAGCCTACAATCGGCCGATGATCCCGCAAGACCCCGCCGCGGCGTTCGACGGCAAGGCGTTCGTCGCGACCCTGCCCGGCGCCGCCGGCGTCTACCGGATGCTCGCCGACGACGGCGGGGTGCTCTACGTCGGCAAGGCCGCGAACCTGCGCAAGCGCGTCGGAAGCTATTTCCTGCGCCCGCAGCTCGACCCGCGCCTCGCCGCGATGGTCGCGAGGATCGCGAGCGTCGAGTACACCGCGACGCGCACCGAAGCCGAGGCGCTGCTGCTCGAGAACGAGCTGATCAAGTCGCTGAAGCCGCGCTACAACGTGTTGCTGCGCGACGACAAGAGCTACCCGTACATCTATCTCTCGGGTGGCGAGGATTTTCCGCGCATGGCGTTCCATCGCGGCGCCCGAACCGGACCGGGCCGCTACTTCGGGCCGTTCCCGAGCGCGCACGCGGTGCGCGAAAGCCTTTCGCTGATGCAGAAGCTGTTCAAGATCCGCCAGTGCGAGGACAGCTATTTCCGCAACCGCTCGCGGCCGTGCCTGCAGTTCCAGATCGGCCGCTGCAGCGCGCCGTGCGTCGGCCTCGTCGGCGCGCAGGAGTACCAGCACGATGTCCGGCACGCGGGACTGTTCCTCGACGGCCAGAGCAGCCGCGTCATCGGCGAGCTCGTGCAGCAGATGGAGCAAGCGAGCGAATCGCTCGAGTTCGAGCGCGCGGCGCGCACGCGCGACCAGATCGGCACGCTGAAGCGGGTCCAGGCGCAGCAGTTCGTCGCCGACACCGAGCCCGACGCGGACATCCTTGCGTGCCGCGTGCGCGAGGGCATCGCGTGCATCCATGCGATGTACTTCCGCAACGGCGTCAGCCTCGGCAGCCGCAGCTACTTCCCGCGCCCCGGCATCGAGGTCGACGAGGGCGAAGTGCTCGGCGCGTTCGTGACGCAGTATTACCTCGACCGGCCGCCGCCGTCGGTCGTGATCCTGAGCCATGCGATCCCGGACGAGGCACTCATCGCGCAGGTGCTCGGCGAGCGCCGCCGTCGCATGGTCGAGCTGCGCCACTCGGTGCGCGGCGATCGTGCGCGCCTCGTCGAGATGGCGTTGCGCAACGCGGAGCTCGCGCTCGGCGCGGAGCTTGCGACCAAGGACAGCCAGGTGCGGCGATGGCAGGCGCTGACCACGCTGCTCGAGCTCGAGAACCCACCCGCGCGCGTCGAGTGCTTCGACATCAGCCACACGATGGGCGAGGCGACGGTCGCGTCGTGCGTCGTGTTCGACGCGAACGGTCCCGTGAAGTCCCAGTACCGCCGATACAACATCGCGGGCATCACGCCGGGCGACGACTACGCAGCGATGCGGCAGGCGCTGGAGCGCCGCTTCCGGCGTGCATGCGACGAGGGTGCCGAAGTGCCCGAGCTCCTCCTGATCGACGGCGGCGCCGGGCAGGTCGCCGGCGCCCGAGCGGTGCTCGGCGAGCTCGGTGTCACGCGCGTGGCGGTCGTCGGTGTCGCAAAAGGCGAGGAGCGTCGGCCCGGGCTCGAGGTGCTGATCCTCGGCGAGCGGCTCGTCGAAGCCCGTCCCGACGCGGCCCACGCCGGCCTCCACGCGATCCAGCAGATTCGCGACGAGGCCCATCGCTTCGCGATCACCGGGCACCGCGCACGGCGCGAGAAAAAGCGCGAGACGAGCCGGCTCGAGGAGATCGCCGGCGTCGGCTCGCGCCGCCGCGCCGCGCTGCTGAAGCATTTCGGCGGCCTGGCCGGCGTACAGCGTGCCGGCGTCGAGGAGCTGATGCAGGTGCCCGGCATCAATCGGGGGATCGCCGAACGGATCTACGCGGCGCTGCACGGCTGACCGACGCGGCCCGTACAATCGCGCGATGCGACTGAACGTTCCGAACATCCTGACGCTGTTCCGGATCCTGCTCGTGCCGATCATGGTGATCGCGTTCTTCCTGCCGTATCGCGGGACGAACGTCATCGCGGCCGGCGTGTTCGCGCTGGGCGCGCTGACGGACTGGCTCGACGGCTGGATCGCGCGCCGCCTCGGCCAGACTTCGGCTTTCGGCGAGTTCCTCGATCCGGTCGCGGACAAGTTGTCGGTCACGGTCGCGCTTTTCCTGATCATCCAGGCCGATCCGTCGCCGTTCCTCGCGATCGTCGCGTCGATCATCGTCGGCCGCGAGATCACGATCTCGGCGCTGCGCGAGTGGATGGCGGAGATCGGCGAGCGCGCGCGCGTGCGCGTCGCCGGCATCGGCAAGATCAAGACGATCGTGCAGATGGTCGCGATCATCGTGCTGCTGTATCGCCACGAGCGCATCGGCTCGCCGCTCTACCAGGGCGGCGAGTGGCTGCTCATCGTCGCCGCCGCGCTGACGATCTGGTCCGGCGCGATGTACGTGCGCGCGGCGATTCCCGTGTTGCGCAACCGCGCGGCCAGGCCTTCGGGTTGACAGGGCCGCAGCCATCGGCATAATGCGCGGCTCGGCGCGGGAATAGCTCAGTTGGTAGAGCACGACCTTGCCAAGGTCGGGGTCGCGAGTTCGAGTCTCGTTTCCCGCTCCAGATTCCAGACCGGACCCCGCTCGCGGGGTCTTGTCGTTTTGGGGGCCGATGTCGCGCCCCGAAGCCCACCGGCCAGGTGGCAGAGTGGTCATGCAGCGGCCTGCAAAGCCGCGTACGCCGGTTCGATTCCGACCCTGGCCTCCACCCCGCGCCGCCCGGGGTATCATCACGCCATGTACGGCTCGCCGGTCGCGTGTCGCTTCGTGCTGCTCCTGCTCGCGATCGCGTGCTGCGCGGGTTGCGCGAGCGATGCGCCGAGGCGCACGCCCGTCGCAGTCGCCACCCCCGAAACGGTCGAACAGCTGCGCGCCGACGCGCGCGAGTCCGAGCGCGTCCGCCGCTGGATCGCGAAGAAGCGCCTCTGTCGCGAACACGCGGTCCGCTTCGACAGCTCCGCGCGCTGCTGGTAGCGGTTCGAACCAGGCGGCCTCGTCTGCACGGCCCCGTTCCGTGACGTGCCCGCTGGCACCGTTCTTGTAGGGACATCCGACGGCTCGGCTCGCAGGCCGAGCTCCCAGTGCCCGGAGACACCGATGAACAACGACATCGCCGCGCTCAGCGACATGATCCGTGCCCTGAACGAAGGACGCGCGTTCTACGTCGACGCCGCTACGAAGGCGACGCGCGAGGATCTCAAGCGCCTGTTCGACCGCATGGCGAAAACCAAGACCACGATCATCAACAACCTGCAGAACAAGGTCATCTTCAGCGGCCACGAGCCGGTCGACGAGGGCAAGGCCGGCGGCGCGATGCGCCAGGCGTGGAGCAATATCCGCGCACGGCTCTCGAGCGACAAGGAAGCGAGCTACGTCACCAAGCTCGAGGACGTCGAGGCCCGGATCCTCGCGTCGTTCCGCGACGCGATCGCCGCGACGAAGGACGAGAGCGTGCGCGTCATCGCGCAGAAGTACATGCCCCAGATCACCAGCGACCACGACGAGATTCGCGCACTGAACCAGGTCGCCAGCACCGACCCGAGCCAGCACTGACCCGAGGAGGACACCCGCCATGTTCCTTGCATCCCTGAGAAGGTCCGATACGCATGCGCTGGTGCTGCTCAAGCAGGACCATCGCAAGGTCGAGAAGCTGTTCGCCGATTTCGAGGACTCGCAGGTGAGCGCAACACGCGTGCGTATCGCGCGCGAGATCTGCACCGAGCTGACCGTCCACGCGCAGCTCGAGGAGAACGTGCTTTACCCCGCGGCGCTGCGCGCACTGGACCGCGAGGACGACAAGCTGATCCGCGAAGCGGCCGTCGAGCACCGCACGGTCAAGCAGCTGATCGAGTCGATCAACGGCACCGGTGCCGGCGATCGCCTGTTCGAGGCGAACGTCACGGTGCTGATGGAGTACGTCAAGCACCACGTGCGTGAGGAGGAGCGCGAGATGTTCCCGAAGCTCGAGTCCTCGAAGCTCGACCTCGAGGCGCTCGGCGCGCGGATGCTCGAGGAAAAGACGCGGCTCGAGCAGCAGCTCGAGGCCCGGAAGCGCCCCGCGTCGCGGACCCGGGTCTCCGTGCCGTCGTTCGGTCCGCCCGAAGCCTCCGACCGTTCGGTCATTCCGCGCGATCGCCCACGCGGCGGAAAGGCGCGCGCTGCGGCCGCGAAACGTCCCGCGAAGGCGGCGCGCGCGACGCGTGGCAGTGGCAAGCGCCCCGGCGCCGCGCGCAATCGCGCGCCCTGATCGGAAGCAGCGCATCGGCACGGCCGGCTGGGCCGTGCCGGCGCGCTTGCGCGACGAGTTCGCCGTAGACGGTACGACGCTGCAGCGATACGCCTCGCGCTTCGATTGTGTCGAGGTCAACTCGTCGTTCTATCGCCCGCACCGCGCCGAGGTCTACGCGCGCTGGGCCGAATCGGTGCCGCCGGGGTTCCGCTTCTCGGTCAAGCTGCCCCAAACGATCACGCACGAGCTGCGCCTCCGGCGCACCGCAAAGCCGCTGGCGACGTTCCTTGCGCAGGTCGAGGGCCTCGGCCCGAAGCTCGGCGCGCTGCTCGTGCAGCTGCCGGGCAGCTTCGCGTACGACGCGCGCGTGGCCGGCAATTTCTTTCGCGCGCTACGGGGCCTGCACGCGGGGCCGGTCGTCTGCGAGCCGCGTCATCCCGGCTGGTTCGAGCCGCGCGTCGCGGCCCTGTTCGAGCGTCTGCGCATCGGTCGCGTCGCGGCGGATCCCGCGCGCTGCGCAGACGCCGCGGTCGCGCTGCCGGCCGATGCGCTCGCGTACTACCGCATGCACGGCTCGCCGCGGATGTACTGGTCGCCCTACGGGCGGGAGCGCCTGCTGCCACTCGCGGCGGAGATCGCAGCGCTGCGGGACGCGGGTATCCGCAGCTGGTGCATCTTCGACAACACCGCCTCGCAGTCGGCCGCGCACGACGCGCTAGCGCTTCGCGCGCTGCTCGATCGCCAGCCCCTTTCGGCTCGCGTCATGCAAGGCCGCACCCGAACACCGAACACGATCACATCTGCGAATGGAACGGCCAGAGCACCTTCTCGCGGACGCGCTGGATGAAGGGCCGCTTGCGCCACGCTTCGTACGTGATCCGCTTCGACTTCTTCAGGTCCTGCTCGAACACCTCGATCATGCGCGCGCCGAACGCCCGGTCGTAGATGTTGAGGTTCGCCTCGTCGTTGAGCTCGAACGAGCGGTTGTCGAAGTTGGTCGAGCCGACCGAGACGAGCAGGCCATCGACCACGAAGATCTTGCAGTGGAACATCGTCGGCTCGTACTCGCTGATCTCGATCCCGGCCTGGAGCAGCGGGCCCCACTGGCCGCGCGACGCGTGCCGCACCGATTTCGCATCGATGTTGCGGCCCGGCACGATGATCCGCACCTTGACGCCTCGCTTCGCGGCCTCGACGAGCGCGCGCGACGTGTGCTTGTCGACGAGGAAGTACGAGGCCGAAAGGTCGATCGTGCGCTCGGCCGCCGCGATGGACATGAGGTACATCAGCTGCATGCTTTCGCTGCCGCCCGATGGGGAGCTCGAGAACATCTGCGCCGGTGACTCGCCCGCCGGCTGCAGCGGCGGGAAGTAGTCCTCGCCGGTCAGCACCGCGCCGCTCGTCTTCATCCAGTTGTCGGTGAACACGGCCTGCATCTGCGCGACGACCGGGCCTTCGACGCGAAAGTGCGCATCGCGCCAGTGCTCGGGATCCTGCGCGTGGCCCGACCACTCGTCGGCGATGCCGACACCGCCGGTGAAGCCGACGCGCCCGTCGACGACGAGGACCTTGCGGTGCGTGCGGTTGTTCATGCGCGCGAGGTGATACCAGTGCAACGGGTGATAGCGCTCGACCTCGACGCCGGCATCCTCGAGCGCGTCGATGAGGTCCTGCTTCATCTTCGCGCTGCCGACCCAGTCGAGCAGCACGTGGCAGCGCACGCCGGCGCGCGCGCGCTCGGCAATCGCGTCGGCGAACTGCTTCCCGACGTCGCCCGACCAGTAGATGTAGGTCTCGAACGTTATCGACTTCTTCGCGCCTCGGATTGCCTCGAGCATCGCGGGAAATATCTCGTCGCCGTTCTCGAGCTCGCGTATCAGGTTCCCGGGGAGGATCGCCGGTCCGAGCAGCGTGCCCATCTCGCGCGTGAACTGCGGTGAATCGAGGTTGTAGCTGTGCGAGATATGGCGCTCGAGCTGCTTTTCCTTCGGCACGAAGTTGAGCGCGAGGATGACGAGTAACGCGGTGACCACCACGGTGATCGCGATCAGCACGACTTTCCTCTTCTTCATGGCGCCTGGGACCGGACGGGTGCTGCCCGGCTCTGCAATTTGCGTACCGCGACGAGCTCAGCCGTTGCCGCGTCGAGCGCGGCTGGCGCCCCGCGGTACGCGCGGTACGCGCGCGCGGCGAGACGCGCCGGGAGCCGATGAAAGAATTACACGCGACCCGGCCGGAGGCGGTAAACGACCAGCCCGGCGAGCGCGGCGCCCGCACACCACAGCAGCGCCTCGGTTCCGGTGCCGACGATCGCCCAGAGGCTGTAGGCGAACGCGAGCAGCGCGGTCACGGCGAGCGCACGACGCCCCGCCGCGCGCGCGAGCGCGAGCGTCCCGAGCGAGCAGACGAGGTAGGGCACGAGCGTCGCCGCGGTGGAGATGAGGATCGACGCGGTGAACAGCGCGACTAGCGAGGCCTGCGACCGCGCGACGATCAGCAGCGTCGCGATCGCGGTGCTCGCAAGCAGCGCCAGCGCCGGTGCGCCGTTCGCGTTCTCCCGCGCGAACGCCGCCGGGAACAGGCCGTCGCGCGCGATCGCCGCGGGAAGCTGGCCCTGCATCAGCACCCAGCCGTTGAGCGCTCCGAAGCACGCGATCGCGCCGGCCGCCGCGAACGCGCGGGCCGCTGCGTCGCCCCACAGGAGCCGCGCGGCATCGGCGAACGGCGCGCCCGAGTCCGCGAGCGACGCAGCTGGCACCAGCGCGATGACGACCGTGCACGCGAGCACCGTGACCGCGGCCGCGATCACCGTCCCGAGCCATGTCGCGCGCGGGACGTTGCGCGCCGGATCGCGCACGGCCTGCGCCGGAACCGTCGCGCTTTCGAGGCCGAGGAACGCCCAGA
>DATLNY010000198.1:0-2378 GCA_035536495.1 Candidatus Saccharimonadia bacterium
GCCTGGGCTGTTGCGACGAGCCGCGCCTCGACGACGTAGCGCAACGGTCCGCCCGGCGTCAGCGCGTCGAACGGATAGCAAGTCACGAGCGCCAGCCGCGCGTCGTCCGTTGCGATCGAGAGGCTCGAAGTCCGCGAATCCGCGACCTCGAATGCGACGATCTCGTAGGCGTACCGCCCGCGCGCATCGCTGAGCCAGACGCGGTCACCGACGCGCAGGTTGCGCAGGAACGCGAAGTGCGTGTCGCGGTGGCCGCTCACGACGACGCGGCCCGGCTCACCGGGGCGCCGCGCGGCCGTCGACAAGGCCGGGCCGAACGCGAGCGTGCGGCCCGACGCGCCGGCCAGCACGAACTGCCGCAGTCCGAGCCGTGGCACCTCGAGCACCGCAACGGGCCACGTGTCGGCCCACGGCCACGGCTTGACGATCGCGCTGCGCGCGACGCTGCGCTCCCACGCGTGGCGAACGAGGACCTGCGCAAGCTGCGCCTTCGCATGCACGTAACCGGCGCCGCCTAGCCCGTACGCCGCGAGCAGCGAGCTGGCCGCGAGCGCGATCCGGCGGCCCGAGAACAGCCTCTGTAGTCGTGCCTGCCATGCGGCGAGGCGGCGCTGCAGTCGCATCGCTGCCTCGCGCGCCGTTAGATCGGCCGTGCGTTCCGGACCGTGCACCGGTCGTGCAACCGGCGCGCTCATGCAAGTTCCCTGCGTCGCGACGCGATCGCGACGAACATCAGCCCGAGCAATCCGAGCACGAGCTGCAGCGGCGCGGCCGTCGCGCCTTGCGCGAACGCGAGCGCGTCGTCACCGCCGTTCGCGAACGCGACGCTGTCCATCGGCGCGCCGGCCGGCCGCGCGGGCGTGCGGTCGATCGCGACGAGGCTCGTGTAACGCGTGACAAGCCCGTGCGCGAGCGCGTGCTCGACGAGCTGCGGGCGCACGATCGCCTCGTCCGCGCCGCGCCGCAACTCATCCTCGAACGACTCGACCTTCGCCTGCGCCCACAGCCGCGCGACACCGGCGTCGTTGCGGTCCGCGAACACGAGCGACTTCGACCACGCGCCGTCGGGTCCGCGGCCGTCGACCGCGAGCTTGCCGCGCGCACGCGGGAGCTTCGCGACGACGAGCAGCGGTTCGCCGTGATAGAGGTCCGGCAGCGCCGCCGGAAAGCTTTCGGCGACGCCCGGCCACTGCACGCCGAGCTCGCGCAGCACGGGCCGGTCGAGCTTTGCGAACAGCGCTTCCATGCGGCTGCCGACCTCGGCGAGATCGCGGATCACGACGCTCGCGCCGCGACCCATCCGCGCGGCCTGCTCGAGGAATCGCGCGTTCGGTGCATCGCCGATGCCGACCGGGAACAGCCGTGCGCTGCCGAGCTCGTCCTCGATCAGCGTGTAGAGGCCTTCCTCGTCGGTGACGGCGCCGTCGGTCGCGAACACGACCTGCCGCACGAACCCCGCCGGGGGCTCGCCGGCGTGCGCGAGGTCGAGCGCGGGCAGCATCTCGGTACCTTCGTCGGCCTCGAGCGACGCGACCCAGTTGCGCGCGCGCGTGACGGCGTCCGGTGTCGCCGCGACGCTCGACGCGAACAGCGCGTTCGTGTCCGAGTCGAATTCGATGACGTTGAAGCGGTCCCCGGGCCGTAGCCGCTCGAGCGCGAGGTCGAGCGCGGCCTGCGCCTGCTCAAACGCGGCGCCGAGCATCGAGCCCGACGTGTCGATGACGAGCACGAGCTCGCGCGGTAGCGCATCGAGCGCCTGCGCGGGCGGCATGAACATCGCGAGCGCGTAGTCGCCGTCGGGGCGACGCTCGACGAACAGCGCGGCGCCCGGCTCGCGCGACGGCGCGGGGCGCCACGACAGCACGAAGTCGCGCTGCGCGGACGCTTCGCCCGACGCGAGCGCGATCGCGTACGCATCGGCGCGCGGCTGCACCGTGACGCGGTGCGAGCTGCTCTCGATCGACACGATCGGCAGCCCCGGGTGGAGCTCGACCGCGATCGCGACCGTCGGCGCCGCGCCGACGCGCGAATCGGCGCTCGACGCGACGTCGTCGTCGGCGCCAACCGCGAGCTGCTGCGAATACGGCGCGACGAACGTCAGCGGGAACGCGAGCTCGAAGCGTCCGTCGCGGTACGGGACGCGTTGCGAGTACGCGATCTCGACCTCGACGACCTCGCCCGGTCCGACGTTCGCGACCTCGGTCGCGAACACGTTGCCGTGCGCACGCTCGACCAGGCTCGCGCGCGTCCCCGCGGCGGCAGCGGCGCGGAATTCGGCCTGCGCCTGCGATTTCTCGCGCACGACGCCTTCGATGACGCGCTGCCCGATCCGGAGCTTCAGCGCGTGGACGGCAGCGCCCTCGGGCAACGGCAGGCGG
>DATLNY010000199.1:0-2922 GCA_035536495.1 Candidatus Saccharimonadia bacterium
AACTCGGCCATCGTGAGGCCGGTCAGCGCGACGCGCAGGCGGTTGCCCGGCGGCTCGTTCATCTGGCCGTAGACCATCGCGACCTTGTCGAGGACGTTCGACTCCTTCATCTCGTGATAGAAGTCGTTGCCCTCGCGCGTGCGCTCGCCAACACCGGCGAACACCGACAAACCGGCGTGCTGCTTCGCGATGTTGTTGATGAGCTCCATCATATTGACGGTCTTGCCGACGCCGGCGCCGCCGAAGAGACCGACCTTGCCGCCCTTCGCGAACGGGCACATGAGGTCGATGACCTTGATGCCGGTCTCGAGCAGCTCGTTGGTCGCGGCCTGGTCCTCGTACGAGGGCGCCGCGCGGTGGATTTCCCACTCGTCCTGCGCGCCGATCGGGCCGGCCTCGTCGATCGGGCGGCCGAGCACGTCCATGATGCGGCCGAGCGTCTTGACGCCGACCGGCACGGAGATCGCCTTGCCGGTGTCCTGCGCGATCAATCCGCGCTTCAATCCGTCGGTCGAACCCAGCGCGATCGTGCGAACGATGCCGTCGCCGAGCTGCTGCTGCACCTCGAGCGTGATCTCGGTGTTCGCGACCTTCAGCGCGCTGTAGATCTTCGGCACTTCGGCCCGCGCGAACTCGACGTCGACGACCGCGCCGATGATCTGCACCACTTTGCCCTGACTCATGACCTTCGCCTCTCGATAACCATGGTCGTGCCCGCGAGCGGGTGTGCTGCCCAAAGAAGGGCGTCATTCCGGCGAAAGCCGGAACCCAGTGACTTTGTCCGGCCGAAGGCGCTGGGTCCCGACTTGCGTCGGGATAACGCCCTTGGGTGGGGCGCCGCGACTTCGTTTCACCACCGCGCCGTCGTTACCGACGTCGCGCCTTGTCTCAAACCGCCGCGGCGCCGCCGACGATCTCGGAAATTTCCTGGGTGATCGCGGCCTGGCGCGCCTTGTTGTAGACGAGCTGCAGGCTGTCGATCAGTTTCGTGGCGTTGTCGGACGCCGACTTCATCGCGACCATCCGCGCCGCGTGCTCGGAAGCGAGGTTCTCGAGCGCCCCCTGGTAGACGAGCGATTCGACGTAGCGCGTCATCACGTGGTCGAGGATCGACGGCGCGTCGGGTTCGTAGATGTAGTCCCAGTCGTGCGCGGTGTGCATCTCGCTCGACGGCGGCAGTGGCAGCAGCTGGTCGATCGCCACCTTCTGCGTCATCGTGTTGACGAAGCCGTTGTAGGCGAGGTGGAGGCGGTCGATGCGGCCTTCGGTATAGCCGTCGAGCACGACCTTGATGACGCCGATCAACTGCTCGATGTGCGGCTTCTCGCCGAGGTGCGTCACCGACGCGACCATGTTGACCTTGAGGCGGCGGAAGAACGTGACGGCCTTCTGTCCGATCGCGACGACGTCGACCTCGACGCCGTTCTGCTGGTGCTGGCGGATCTCGCCGAGCAGCTTGCGGAACATGTTCGAGTTGAGCCCGCCGCAGAGCCCGCGGTCTGTCGAGATCACGACGTACGCGGCGCGCTTCACGACGCCGCGCTCGACGAGGAACGGATGCCGGTACTCGGTGTTCGCCTTCGCGATGTGGCCGATGACCTGGCGCATGAGGCGCGCGTAGGGACGCGACTGCTTCATGAGCTCCTGCGCGCGGCGGATCTTCGCCGCCGACACCATCTCGAGCGCGCGCGTCACCTTGCGGGTGTTCTGCACGCTCTTGATCTTGGTCTTGATTTCCCTGCCGCTTGCCACGTCGTCTTGTCCTTGCTGCATTGCGCGGGGGTCACCCCCCGAAGGCGCCGTCATCCCGACGAAAGTCGGGACCCAGTGACTTTTGGCGCTGCGTTCGGAAGGCGCTGGGTCCCGACTTTCGTCGGGATGACGCCCGTGGGGCGTGGCGCGCGTCGCTTCCCGCAGCGTTCGACTACCAGGATCCCGTCTTCTTGAATTCCTCGATGCCGCGCTTGAACTCGCCCTCGATCTCGTCGTTCCAGTCGCCGCTCTGCACGATCCTGTCCATCAGCGCCTTCGAGTTCGAGGCGAAGTGCGCGTGCAGGCCGCGCTCGAACGGCAGGATCTGCCCGAGCGCGAGGTCGTCGAGCCAGCCCTTCTCGACTGCGTAGAGCGACAGCGCCATGTCGGCGATCGACAGCGGCGCGTACTGCTTCTGCTTCATGAGCTCGGTGACGCGCTGGCCGCGTTCGAGCTGCGAGCGCGTCGTCGCGTCGAGGTCCGACGCGAACTGCGCGAACGCCGCGAGCTCGCGGTACTGCGCGAGCGCGAGCTTCACGCCGCCCGAGAGCTTCTTGATGATCTTCGTCTGCGCAGCGCCACCGACGCGCGACACCGAGATGCCGGCGTTGACGGCCGGGCGGATGCCCGCGTTGAACAGGTCGGTCTCGAGGAAGATCTGGCCGTCGGTGATCGAGATCACGTTGGTCGGCACGAACGCCGAGACGTCGCCGGCCTGGGTCTCGATGATCGGCAGCGCGGTCAGCGAGCCGGTCTTGCCCGTCACGGCTCCGTTCGTCGCCTTCTCGACGTACGCGGCGCTGACGCGCGCGGCACGCTCGAGCAGGCGGGAGTGGAGATAGAACACGTCGCCCGGATAGGCTTCGCGTCCCGGCGGACGGCGCAGCAGCAGCGACATCTGGCGGTAGGCCACGGCCTGCTTGGACAGGTCGTCATAGATGATCACGGCATGGCGGCCGTTGTCGCGGAAGTACTCCGCCATAGCGGTCGCGGCGTAGGGCGCGAGGAACTGCATCGGCGCGGGGTCCGAAGCAGTGGCGGCGACGACGATCGAATATTCGAGCGCGCCGTATTCCTCCAGCACCTTGACGAACTGGGCGACGGTCGAGCGCTTCTGGCCGATCGCGACGTAGATGCAATAGAGCTTCTCGCTCTCCTCGCCCGAGGCGT
>DATLNY010000200.1:0-3499 GCA_035536495.1 Candidatus Saccharimonadia bacterium
CATTTGTTAGACCCCGCACCGGGATCAGTAGCGGTAGTGCTCGGGCTTGTACGGCCCGTCGACCGAGACGCCGAGGTAGGCCGCCTGCTGGGTCGTGAGCTTCGTGAGCTTCACTCCGATCTTGTCGAGGTGCAGCCGCGCGACTTCCTCGTCGAGCTTCTTGGGCAGGCGGTAGACCGTCTTCTCGTAGGTGTCCTTGTTCGCCCAGAGGTCGAGCTGCGCGAGCGTCTGGTTCGAGAACGAGTTCGACATCACGAAGCTCGGGTGCCCCGTCGCGCAACCGAGGTTGACGAGGCGGCCTTCGGCGAGCAGGAACATCTCGCGGCCGTTCGGCAGGATGTACTTGTCGACCTGCGGCTTGATGTTGACCTTCTTCGCCCCCGGCAGCGTGTTGAGCGCATCGACCTGGATCTCGTTGTCGAAGTGGCCGATGTTGCAGACGATCGCCTGGTCCTTCATGCGCTGCATGTGGTCGACCGTGATGACGTCCTTGTTGCCGGTCGTCGTGACGTAGATGTCGGCGGTGCCGAGCGTTGCTTCGAGCGTGTCGACCTGGAAGCCTTCCATCGCGGCCTGCAGCGCGTTGATCGGATCGATCTCGGTGACGACGACGCGACAGCCGTACGCGCGCAGCGAATGCGCCGAGCCCTTGCCGACGTCGCCGTAGCCCGCGACGACCGCGACCTTGCCCGCGAGCATGACGTCCATCGCGCGCTTGAGACCGTCCGCGAGCGACTCGCGGCAGCCGTAGAGGTTGTCGAACTTCGACTTCGTGACCGAGTCGTTGACGTTGATCGCGGGCACGAGCAGCTTGCCCTGCTCCATCATCTGGTAGAGGCGGTGCACGCCGGTCGTCGTCTCTTCCGAGACGCCGCGCCAGTCCTTGACGATGCCCTTGAAGAAACCGGGGCGCTCCTTCGCGACGCGCTTGAGCAGGTTCTTGATGACCTGCTCCTCGTGGTTCGACGACGGGGTCTCGGCCCACCTGTCGCCGTTCTCCATCTCGTAGCCCTTGTGGATGAAGAGCGTCACGTCGCCGCCGTCGTCGACGACGAGCTCCGGACCTTTCATCCCGGGGTGGGTGATCGCATCGAGCGTGCAGTCCCAGTATTCCTCGAGCGACTCGCCCTTCCACGCGAACACCGGCGTGCCGGCGCGCGCGATCGCCGCGGCGGCGTGGTCCTGCGTCGAGAAGATGTTGCACGAGGCCCAGCGCACCGACGCGCCGAGATCGGCCAGCGTCTCGATCAGCACGGCGGTCTGGATCGTCATGTGCAGCGAGCCGGTGATGCGCACGCCCTTGAGCGGCTTGCCAGCGGCGTACTGGCGGCGGATCGACATGAGACCCGGCATCTCGTGCTCGGCGATCTCGATTTCCTTGCGGCCCCAGTCGGCGAGGGACAGATCCGCGACCTTGAAGTCGGGGAGGTTCTTGGCGACAGCGTTCATGGTTTCAGCTCCAGGCGAGCGGGCGCGGTTTCGGTTTCCCGAAATCCCGCCGAGCCTGTGCGTCGCGAGCCCGTGGCGGGCCGGAGCATGCAGCGCCCCTCGGCAGGAGGAGTGGCGCGCAGTATATCGCTATGTCGCGATGAAAGGATGAACGGGCGAAAAGGCCAGTTCGGAAGCCCGAAACGCGCTTGGCGATCCCGGACCCTCACCCCTACCCCTCTCCCGGAGGGAGAGGGGACAAGTCGACGCAGCCGGGGGTCCCTCTCCCTCCGGGAGAGGGTGCCGCGCGCAGCGCGGCGGGTGAGGGTTCGGCCGGAGCGAAGCGCCGTGATCAGTCGATGACGACGGCCGGTCGCGCCCGGGCAACATCGATGTCGTCGTCCCGGGAATGGCGTGCATCGTTCCAACGGCCATGGCGATGCCGCAGCTCGCGCGTGACGTCTAGCGGCACGCCGAGCACCGTCACGCGAGTCCGGACCGTCGCGCGGTCGCCGTCGCGCTCGAGCTCCTCGAGCGAGATCGAGGCGAGCGTCGCATCGACGTCGATGTCGTAGGCGCGCAGCACGCCCTTGAACGTCGCGATCGCGTCGTCGCCGAGCGCGAGCGCACGCTCGTACGGCAGCGTAACGAGCTCGCGCGGCGACTTCAGCCCGCTGCGGCGTACGAGACCCGAAGCCTCGGCGAGCGCGCGGTCGAGGCGCGCGGGATCCGACCAGTCGATGCCGGTCGCCCAGCGCTGCACGGCGAGCACGACCTGCGTGAACTGCTGCGACTCGGTCGGCGAGAGCCCGGCTTCCGTCGCGACCGCGGTCAGCATCGCGGCGAGGCCGAGATTGAACTGCAGCACGGCGGTCGAGGCCTTCTCCGAGATTTTCGGCTGCAGCTCGGCGACGAGTGCCGCAGTTCCTTCATCGGTCATCAGCATCGACCAGACGCGCTCGGCGTCCTCGCCGTGCTCGTGATCCTTCGACTTCTCGGCGGCCTTCGCGCGCTCGGTCTCCCATTCGCGCGCGAGCTCGTCCGAAGACTTGCGCGATACCGCTTCGGCGAATGCCTCGGCGTCGTTCGCGCGCAGTGCGTCGATGATCGCGAACGCGTGTGCGGTCGGCGATTCGATCCGGGTGGTCGGGCTCGCGTGCGGGTGCTGCGGTACTGCGTGCGCATCGAGCGCGAACGTCGCGCCGACGGCGAATGCTAATCCAACGATCCATCGCATGGTGTTGCCTCCTTGGTGGTGCGTCAATTCTGGCAGCGCCACGCGGGAGCGAACGTGCCGGACGTCGGCCCGACCGATGGCCTATTCGGGGCGCGGGAGCAAGGCGCTGGATCCCGGCTTGCGCCGGGATGACGCCAGCAAGGCGCTGTGGCGCCGCGTTCGTCGGTGACGCGACGCTAGGGTCTGGACGTCGGCGCCGGCGGCTTCTTCGGCGGCGGCAGCTCGGGAAACGGCTTGCGCGGCACGGCCGCGTACTCGCGCCGTACGCACGGCTCGGTCGGCCGCAGCGTCTCGAGCGCGATCGGCTGCGCCGCGAGGCGCGGAATCCGCTCGCGCAGCTTCGTCGCGTACGCGAAGGTGTAGTGGCGCGCGCACGGTGGCGAGAGGTGCGAGTACTCCGGCAGGTCCATCGCCGCGAGCGCGGGATCGTCGGCGAAATGCAGCCCGACCGTGCCGGTCTCGCGCACGAGTCGATCCCAGACGCGCTCGCGCGGATACCGCGCGATTTCGTTCGCGAGCACGGGGTCGGACGAGGGCGGGCGCAGGAACACGACGTCGCCGCCGCGCGCGCGGATCGTGTCGATCGCGGTCTTTGCGCGCGCGATCGTCTCGTCGACCTGCTCGTCCGTGACCGGCTCTCCCTTGAAGTCGTTCCATGCGCGGCGCGTCTGCGTGAGGCGCCACGGGTTTTCCCAGATCTCGCGCCACATCAGCGTCTGGCGCCGCTCGCGCGTCTCCATGACCTTCCACGGGCTGTCGTACGGCGAGCGCACGAAGCGCCGCTCGAGGTCGGCCATCGAGACGAGCTTGCTGAAGCGGTGGTTCTCGTCGATG
>DATLNY010000201.1:0-3569 GCA_035536495.1 Candidatus Saccharimonadia bacterium
CGCTACCTCGTGCGCGTCGAGGAGCTGCGCCAGTCGAACCGGATCGTCAAGCAGTGCGTCGCGTGGCTTCGTGCGAACCCGGGTCCCGTGATGCTGCGCAACTACAAGGTCGCCCCGCCGTCGCGTGCGGAGATGAAGGACGACATGGAAGCGCTGATCCACCACTTCAAGCTGTTCACCGAGGGCTACACGGTTCCCGCGGGCGAGACGTACGCGGCCGTCGAGGCGCCGAAGGGCGAGCTCGGCGTCTACCTCGTGTCCGACGGCGCGAACAAGCCGTTCCGGCTCAAGGTCCGCGCGCCCGGGTTCCCGCACCTCTCCGCGATCGACGAGATCTGCCGCGGACACATGCTCGCCGACGTCGTCGCCGTCATCGGCACCCTCGACGTCGTCTTTGGCGAGATCGACCGATGAGGTCGATCGATAAAAAAAAGGCGTTCGACCGATGAAGGCGACCGGCAATTTCGCGGCGGTCAAGGACATCGAGCCGACTTCGGTGCTCTCGGCCGACACGCTGCGCGAAATCGACACGTGGATCGCGAAATTCCCGCCCGAGCGCAAGCGCTCGGCGGTGCTGCAGGCGCTGATGGCCGCGCAGCGCCAGAACGGCGGCTGGCTCTCCGACGTGCTGATCGCCGCGGTCGCGAAGGTGCTCGGGATCCCGCCCGTCTGGGCCTACGAGGTCGCGACGTTCTACTCGATGTTCCACCTCGGGCCGTGCGGTCGCAACGAGGTCGCGGTCTGCACGAACATCTCGTGCTGGCTCAACGGCGCCGAGGACATCGTGCGGCACTGCGAGCGGACGCTCGGCGTCGCGCACGGCGAGTCGACCGCCGACGGCCGCATCCACCTCAAGCAGGAAGAGGAATGCCTCGCCGCGTGCGCAGGCGCGCCGATGATGATCGTCAACGGCCACTACCACGAGCACCTGACGCCGGAAAAGGTCGATGCGATCCTGGCGGAACTGAAATAGCGCGTCGCGCGCGGTGCGCGACGCTCACGCCCCTTAAGTCGGGGCACGCAAGAGAGGTTGCAGGCGAAGATGTCGTACGGTCCGGTACCCCAGGCACACAACGTCGTCTTCACGACGCTGCACTACGACCAGCCCTGGTCGTACGACAGCTACATGAAGGCGGCGGGGTACCAGGCGTGGCGCAAGATCCTCGCCGAGAAGCCCGATCCCGCGTCGGTCATCGATACGATCAAGCAGAGCGCGCTGCGCGGCCGCGGCGGCGCCGGCTTCCCGACCGGGCTGAAGCTCTCGTTCATGCCGCGCACGGCGCCGGGCCAGAAGTACATCCTCTGCAATTCGGACGAATCCGAGCCCGGCACCTGCAAGGACCGCGACATCCTGCGCTACAACCCGCACGCCGTCATCGAGGGCATGGCGATCGCGTGTTACGTCACCGGCTCGAGCGTCGGCTACAACTACCTGCGCGGCGAGTTCCAGCGAGAACCCTTTGAGCGTTTCGACGCGGCGTTGCGCGAGGCGCGCGAGCACGGCTGGCTCGGCACGAACCTGCTGGGCAGCGGCGTCGACGTCGAGATCCACGCAGCGCTCGGCGCCGGCGCGTACATCTGCGGCGAGGAAACCGCATTGATGGAATCGCTCGAGGGCAAGAAGGGCATGCCGCGCTTCAAGCCGCCGTTCCCCGCGGCGTTCGGCCTCTACGGCCGGCCGACGACGATCAACAACACCGAGACGTTCGCTTCGCTTCCGGCGATCGTCCGGAACGGCGCCGAGTGGGTCCTCGGCCTCGGCAAGGCCAACAACGGCGGCCCGAAGGTGTTCTCGGTGTCGGGGCACGTCGCGAAGCCCGGCAACTACGAGGTGCGCCTCGGGACGCCGTTCAAGGACCTGCTCGAGATGGCCGGCGGCATGCGCGGCGGCCGCAAGCTCAAGGCCGTGATTCCCGGCGGCTCGTCGATGCCGGTGCTGCCGGGCGAGACGATGCTCGGGCTCACGATGGATTTCGACGCGCTGCAGAAGGCGGGCTCGGGCCTGGGCTCCGGCGCCGTCGTCGTGATGGACGAGACGACCTGCATGGTGCGCGCATGCCGGCGCATCGCGCGCTTCTACTATCACGAGTCGTGCGGCCAGTGCACGCCGTGCCGCGAGGGCACCGGCTGGATGTACCGCATGCTCTGCCGCATCGTCGCGGGCGACGCCGAGCTCGGCGACCTCGAAATGCTCAAGGCCGCCGCGGGGCAGATCGAGGGCCACACGATCTGCGCGTTCGGCGAGGCCGCGGCGTGGCCCGTGCAGGGCATGCTGCGGCACTACTGGAACGAGTTCGAGTACATGATCGTCAACAGGCGCTCGCTCGTCGACGACGAGCTCGGGGTCGCGGCCTGATGAGCGCGCAACCGACCACGCCCGCCGTGCCGCCCGACCACGTCTCGATCGAGATCGACGGACACGCGATGCATGCGCCGAAGGGCAGCATGATCATCCACGCTGCCGACCGCGCCGGCATCGCGATTCCGCGCTTCTGCTACCACGACAAGCTGCCGATCGCGGCGAACTGCCGCATGTGCCTCGTCGACGTCGAGAAGGCGCCGAAGCCGATGCCGGCGTGCGCGACGCCGGTCATGGAAGGGATGAAGGTCTACACGCAGTCGAAGCGCGCGCTCGATTCGCAGCGCAACGTCATGGAGTTCCTGCTGATCAACCATCCGCTCGACTGCCCGATCTGCGACCAGGGCGGCGAGTGCGAGCTGCAGGACCTCGCGATCGGCTACGGCCGCTCGGTCAGCCGCTTCGTCGAGCGCAAGCGCGTCGTCGCCGACGAGGACCTGGGTCCGCTCGTCGCGACCGACATGACGCGCTGCATCCACTGCACGCGTTGCGTGCGCTTCGTTGCGGAGATCGGCGGCACGCACGAGCTCGGCGGCATGAACCGCGGCGAGCACCTCGAGATCGGCACGTTCATCGGCAAGAACCTCGAGAGCGAGCTCTCGGGCAACATCGCCGACGTCTGCCCGGTCGGGGCGCTGACGAACAAGGTGTTCCGCTTCCGCGCACGGCCGTGGGAGCTCATCGCGCGCGACGGAATCGGCTATCACGACGCGCTCGGCTCGAACCTGCACCTGCACACGCGCCGCGGCGATGTGCTGCGCACGGTGCCGCGCGAGAACGAGTCGATCAACGAATGCTGGCTGTCGGACCGCGACCGTTATTCGCACCAGGGCCTCTACGCGGAAGATCGCGTCACGCGGCCGCTCGTGCGGCGAGGCGACGCGCTCGTCGAGACCTCGTGGGACGACGCGATCGCGTTCGTTGCCGAAGGGCTTGCGCGCCACCGCGGCAGCATCGGCGCGCTACTCGCGCCGATGGCCTCGTGCGAGGAGGGCGCGCTCGCCGCGGAGCTCGTGCGGGGCCTCGGCTCCGACGCGATCGACCATCGACTGCGCGTACGCGATTTTTCCGACGGCGCGGCGGCCGTGCCTGTCGAGCTGCCGCTCGCGCAAGTCGAGCTCGCGAACGCGATCCTGATCGTCGGCGGCAATCCGCGGCTCGACCAGCCGCTGCTCGGGCACCGCATCCGCAAGGCGTGGAAGCGCGGCGC
>DATLNY010000202.1:0-2265 GCA_035536495.1 Candidatus Saccharimonadia bacterium
TCCTCGACTACAACGACTTCCTCGACGTCGCCGACGCGACGCTCGCGGCAATTGGGCTCGAAGGCGAAATCCAGGTCGCGAGCTTCCACCCCGACTACCAGTACGCGGACACGTCGGCGGGCGACGCTAGCAACTACACGAACCGCTCGCCATACCCGACCCTTCACCTGCTGCGCGAGGCTTCGGTCGAGGCAGCGATCGCCGCGCACCCCGACGTCGCGGCGATCTTCGAGCGCAACATCGAGACGATGCGCAAGCTCGGTCCCGGCGGCTGGCGCGCGCTGTTCGAGGAGCAGCCCTAGAAGACAGTGCGATCATGCGGCCATGCATGAATTCTCCGCACTGAACCTGCCGGCGCCGCTCGCGCAGGCGATCGACGCCCTCGGCTACACGAAGACCACGCCGATCCAGGCCGAGAGCTTGCCCGCGATCCTCGCCGGCCGCGACGTGCTCGGCCAGGCGCGCACCGGCACCGGCAAGACCACCGCATTCGGGCTCGGGCTGCTCGCGGCGCTCGATCCGGGCACGATCCAGACGCAAGGGCTCGTGCTGTGCCCGACGCGCGAGCTGGCCGACCAGGTCGCGAAAGGCATCCGCGCGCTCGCGCGCTTCATCCCGAACGTGAAGGTCACGACGCTGACGGGCGGCGTTTCATTGCGCCCGCACGTCGCGTCGCTCGAGCAGCACGATCCGCACATCGTCGTCGGGACGCCGGGTCGGGTGCAGGAGCTCCTGCGCAAGAAGCACCTGCACCTGCGCGGGGTGAAGGTCGTCGTGCTCGACGAGGCCGACCGCATGCTCGACATGGGCTTCGAGGAGGCGATCCGCGAGATCGTCGGCAAGGCGCCGAAGGAGCGCCAGACGCTGCTGTTCTCGGCGACGTTCCCGCCCGAGATCCGCGGCATCGCGAAAAGCGTGCTGCGCGATCCGCTCGAGGTCGTCGCGGCCGACAACGCGGCCGACGCGCCGATCGAGCAGCGCTTCTACGAGGTCGAGCTTGCGCGCAAGGTCGATGCGCTCGTCGGGATCCTCGCCGAGCACCGCATCGAGCAGGGGCTCGTGTTCTGCAACACGCGGCGCGACACCGACGAGGTCGCAGCAGAGCTCGCGGAACGCGGGGTCGCGGCGCTCGCGCTGCACGGCGAGATCGACCAGCGCGAGCGCGACGAGATGCTCGTGCGCTTCGCGAATCGCAGCGCGAGCGTGCTCGTCGCGACCGACGTCGCCGCGCGCGGCCTCGACATCCGCGACCTGCCGGCGGTGATCTCGTACGAGCTCGCGACCGATGCCGACGCGCACCTGCACCGCATCGGGCGCACCGCGCGAGCGGGCAAGTCAGGGCTCGCGCTCGCGCTCGTCGCACCGCGCGAGATGCAGCGCGCGCGCACGATCGAGCAGGCGCACGGCGGCGCGATCCGCTGGTCGGTGTGGAAGCCCTCGGGCGGCGTCGCTGCGATCCCGAAACCCGAGATGGCGACGCTCGCGATCGACGGCGGCAAGACCGACAAGGTCCGCGCCGGCGACATCCTCGGCGCGCTGACCGGCGACGCCGGTCTCGCGGCGACCGACGTCGGCAAGATCGACATCTTCCCGACCCGCAGCTACGTCGCGATCCGCGCCGGTCTCATCGACCGCGCGCTGCACCGGCTTCGCGAAGGAAAGGTCAAGGGAAGGAGCTTCCGGATCCGGAAGCTCCAGTAGCGCGGTCGGCCGCGGCGGACGCATCGCGTCCGCGGCGGCCCCGCGTATCAACGCTTCGCGGCTTTCTTCGCCTGCTTGGCCTGGCGCTTCTCGTCCAGCGTCTTGGCTGGCTTCTTCTTCGCGTCCTTCTTCTGGTTCATGCCCTTCATCGCCCGACTCCTCCGTGCGCACGCACACGCGCGTGCGCCGCGAGTCTAAACCGAAGTCGGGGGTCGGAGACGCCCCTGACCCCCGCGTTACGATGCGGGGATCCTGCCCTGCCGGAGTCTCGATGACCATTACGCTCGCCCTGATCGCCGTGACGTGCGCAGTGTCGTTCCTCGGCTTCAACCAGCCGCGCGTGATCGAGCAGCTGATCCTGTGGCCGCCCGCGCTGAAGCGCGGCGAGTACTGGCGGCTCGCAAGCTACGGCCTCGTGCACGCCGACTTCGGCCACCTCGCGTTCAACATGATCACGCTGTACTTCTTCGGGCGTGCGATGGAGCCCGTGTTCGTCGGGCTGATCGGGCAGGCCGGATATCTTGCGTTCTACCTCGGCGCGCTCGTCGTTTCGATCCTGCCGAC
>DATLNY010000203.1:0-2490 GCA_035536495.1 Candidatus Saccharimonadia bacterium
ACACCATCCTGCAGAAGGCGCTCAGGAAGGAGCCGGCCGCGCGCTACCAGACCGCCGACGCGCTCGGCGCGGACCTGAAACGTCACCTGGCGGGCGAGCCCGTGCTCGCGCGCCCCGACAGCCGCGCCTACGCGCTGCGCAAGTTCGTGACGCGCAACCGCTGGGCAGTCGGTGGCGCGACGGTGACGGCCCTCGCGCTGGTCTCCGGCGCTGCGGTATCGCTGTGGCAGGCGGGCGTGGCGAGGGAGAGCGCCGTCGCCGCACAGCGTGAAGCGACGAAGGCCAAGGTCGTGCAGGACTTCCTGCTCGACATCTTCCGCATGAACTCGGTGCAGCAGGCCGATCCGGAAAAGGCCCGTCGCACGACGGCCCGCGACCTGCTCGACCTCGGCGCGAAGCGCGTCGACGAAGGGCTCAGGAACGCGCCCGAGGCGCAGAACGAGGTCCTCGGCACCCTGGCGAACATGTACTGGCAGCTCGGCCTCCCCGACGAGGCGGCGAAGCAGCAGCGGCAGCGCATCGACATCGCGAGGCGGCTGTACGGCGCGGACGACGTGCGCGTCGCCGAGGCGCTGCTCGAGTACGCCGACGCGATCATCGAGTCGCCCGATCGAGCGCAGTCGCTGCCGGCGCTCGACGAGACGCGACGCGTGCTCGATGCCGCCGGCGACACGACGTCGGAGCGGCGCGGGCGCCTGCTGATGCTCTACGCGCGCGCGCACAGCTACACGTCGATCGCGCAGACGATGCGCGCCGCGGACGAGGCAGTCGCCTTCTTCCGCAAGCACCTGCCCGATTCGTGGAGCGTCACGCGCTCGCTGCAGATCGCCGCGGCCGCGCGCATGTCGCTCGGTGACTACGAGGCCGCCGAGCCGCTCTATCGCGAGGCGCTCGCCGAGGTCCGCCGGCTCGAGCCGAGGACATCGGCGTTCTCGATCGTGTCGCTCGCGGGCATCGCGAATGCGCGTGCGGGGCTCCTCGACGTCAAGGAGGCGGAGCGCCACTACCGCGAAGCGCTCGCGGTCTCGCTCGAGCGCAACGGGCCCAACCATGCCGAGACGCTGCAGTCGCAGGTCCGGCTCGGTCACTACCTCCACGTGACGTCGCGCCGGGACGAGGCGCGCGCGCTGATGGCCGACGCGACGCGCAGGCTCGCGCCCGCGTCGGGCCCGCCGCCTCCCGGCTACGTCGTCGCCGTCGTCTCCGGCATCCGCGCGAGCACGCTGATCGCCGAGGGCGCGCTCGCGGAGGCGCAACCGCTGGTCGCCGTCGACATCGACGACGCCCGCAGGAACTTCCCCGACTCGCACCCGCTCACCGGCGCGCTGCGCATCCAGGCATCACTCGAGAGCGCCCTCGGCCGCTACGAGCACGCTGACCGGTTGCTCGCGGAAGCGACGGGGATCTGGGGGCGCATCGGTGGCGACGCGGATCCGGCGCTACGCAACCGGTTCGTCCTCGACCGTGCGCGTGTCGCGCTCGCGCGCGGCGATCCGGATGCCGCGCTCGCGCTGCTCGCCGACGTCGTCCCGTCGCGCAACGCCGCGCGCCGGTCGCTGTCGCTCGACGCGATCGCCGTCGACCTCCTGTCGGCGCAGGCGCGCATCCTGCAGCGGAAGTCCGACGAGGCTGCGCTGGCGGCGGAGCGCGCGCTGCGCACGCTGCAGGCCTCGCCGCTGCGTCCGTACTACGTCTGGATCGAGGCGGACGCGATGCTGCGGCTCGGCATGGCGCAGCATGGCTTGCGCGACTTCGCTTCGGCTCGGTCGAGCCTGCAGCGCGCCGTGGAGTTGCGCGAGATCGTCGACGTGCCGACGAGTCCCGCGCTCGCGGAAGCGCAGCTCGCGCTCGCCGCGTGCCTCGCCGACATGAACGAGCGGAGCGCCGCGGCGGCGATCGAGCAGCGCGCGCGGGCGATCCTCGCGAGCCATCGCGAGGTCGGCGGGCACTACGCGCGCGCGTTTCGCACGAGCGCTGCGGCGCGCTGAGCCCCGTCAGAACCGGAGCGCGGCCTCCGCCGTCGTGCCGACGCGGATCGACGCACCCGCGCCTGCGGCGACGATCGCGTTCATCCCGAACGTCACGCCGGCGAGACGATCGTCGCGACGATAGGTCGAGAGCGTGCGCAGCGGCTCCTGGAGGCGCCGCCCTGTTTCCTGGTCAGTTGTCGTGATCTCGCAGCGCGTGCAGGGCTTGACCAGCGTCAGCACGACATCGCCGACGCGAAGCGTGTCGACATGGTCCTCGTCATACGCGTCGAGGCCATCGACGACGACGTTCGGGCGGAACCGGTTCATCGGGAGCGCGGGGGCGCCGCGGTCGGCCAGCCGGTCGTTGAGGTCGTCGAGCGAGGCCTGCCCGATCACCAGCACCGGGTAGCCGTCGGCGTAGAGCGTCGTGGCCCGCGTCGTCCCCGCGTACGCGGGATTGACCGGACGCGGGCACGCGTCGTCGAAGCGCACGAGCCGCACGTCGTGCACAAGGTAGGCG
>DATLNY010000204.1:0-2788 GCA_035536495.1 Candidatus Saccharimonadia bacterium
CGCGCCGGAGCGGGCCTCGTCCTCGGCGAGCCACAACGCGCGCACGATGCCGGTGTCGAGGGGCGCACCGCCGCGCTCGCGCAGCGCGCGAGCGGCGAACGTGAAGCGGATCAGAGGGCGGCGCTGCTCGGGCTCGACCCAGTGGTAGATCGCGACGAGGCCGGTGAGCTCGACGTCCCAGGCCGATTCCTCGAGCGTTTCGCGGACCGCCGCGTCGAGCACCGTCTCGCCGCGCTCGAGGTGTCCCGCCGGCTGGTTCAGCACGAGCGCGTCGGTGCGCCCCTCGACACCGGCATCGTGCGCGCGTTGTGGCTCGCCGAGGACGAGGCCCGCTCCGGCGCGTACGTTCCGCGCAGCCCGTTCGTGCTCCGAAGCATCGAGGACTATCGCGCGCGCAAGGCGCTGCCGCTCGACGCGCTGTCGGCGCTTGATCTTCAGCCTGGCGCCACCATTTCGGTCTACCGCGCAGCGCCATGATCTTCGCGATCGACGCGTGAGCCTTGCGCGTTGCGTCGGAGCCGATTCGGGTTCGTCTAGCAACGTATGAGCGATAGCGATCTCATCATGGTCGGCGTGTCGGGCGGGGTCGACTCCTCGGTCGCGGCACTGCTGCTCAAGCGCGAAGGCGCCAACGCGGCGGGCCTCTTCATGAAGAACTGGGAGGAGGACGACCGGCTCGGTGCGTGCCGCGCCGACGAGGACCGGTGCGATGCAGTCTCGGTCTGCGCGCGGCTCGGTTTGCCGTTCCACGCGCGCAACTTCGCGGGCGAATACTGGGATGGCGTGTTCGAGCGCTTCCTCGCCGAATACCGCGCCGGTCGCACGCCGAACCCCGACGTGCTGTGCAATCGCGAGATCAAGTTCAAGACGTTCCTCGAACATGCCGAGGCGCTCGGCGCCGCGCGCATCGCGACCGGACACTACGCCCGGATCGACGAGCACGACGGCCGCCATCGGCTGCTGCGCGCGCGCGACGCGAACAAGGACCAGAGCTACTTCCTCTACACGCTCGGCCAGGCGCAGCTGTCGCGTACCCGCTTCCCGGTCGGCGAGCTGCCGAAGCCCGAGGTGCGCGCGCTCGCGAAGGAAGCGCAGCTGCCGACTCATGCCAAGAAGGACTCGACCGGGATCTGCTTCATCGGCGAGCGTGATTTCCGCGAGTTCCTCTCGCGCTACATCCCGGCGCAACCGGGACCGATCGAGACGACCGAAGGAGAGACCGTCGGCGAACACGCCGGCGTCATGTACTACACGCTCGGCCAGCGCGAGGGCCTCGGGATCGGCGGCCGGCGCGCCGCGTCGGGCGAGCCGTGGTACGTCGTCGGCAAGTCGCTCGAACGGCGCGCGCTGGTCGTCGCGCAGGGCATCGACGCACCGCAGCTCTTCGCGACGCGCCTCGTCGCAGGCGAGCTGTCGTGGACCGCGGGCGTCGCGCCGGCGGCGTCGTTTCGCTGCACCGCGAAGATCCGCTACCGCCAGCCCGACCAGTCCTGCGAAGTCGCGCTTGTAGGAGGGGCCTCAGCCCCGACAGCGAACCTCGAGTCGGGGCTGAGACCCCTCCTACAGGCGGCGCAGCAAGTCGAAGTGGTGTTCGAGATACCCCAGCGCGCCGTCACGCCCGGCCAGTCCGTCGTGTTCTACCTCGGCGACGAGTGCCTCGGCGGCGGCGTCATCGAGGCGACCGACGCGACGTACGGGGGCCTGCAGTGACGCGCCTCGATGCGCAGGTGCTCGGGCTCGCCGGCGTGTTCCAGGCGGTGCGATGCGCGCTCGCGCTCGCACGGGACGGCCGTTGCGACGAGGACGCCGCCGAGATCTCGCTGCGCAGCGTGTTCCGGATCGATGCCGAGTCGGCCGCCGAAGTCTACGGCGGCGTCGCGAGCCTGCGTCCCGGGCTCGCCGGCATGCTCGAGGAGATCGACGGCGGCCCGCGCGATGCGTCGCTGACGCGGATCGTCGCGACGGTGCTGCACCTGTCGCGGAAGCTCATCGGTCGTGACGCGATGCAGCGCAGCATCCGCGAGGGCATCCACGGCGCCGAGCGCGGCGCGGCCGCGATGGGGTTCCGCCACGACGGCGTCATCGAGCGCCTCGCCGAGCTCTACGTCTCGACGATCAGCACGATGCGCCCGCGAGTGCTCGTGCAGGGCAACTGCCTCTACCTCACCCAGCCCGGCAACGTCGCGCGCATCCGCGCGCTGCTGCTCGCCGCGATCCGTTCCGGGGTGCTCTGGCGACAAAGCGGCGGCACGAACCTCAAGCTGCTGCTGCATCGCCGCCGCGTCGCGGAAACCGCGCGCACGCTGCTCGCCGCCGACTCCGAACCGTAGCGCCGCCCCACGCAGGTGCCGCCTGCGCGGGAACGAGGCCGATGCGTGATAATGCACGGGCCTTCGCCAGCCCGGTCCCGGGGCGCCGCCGGGCGAACGATCCCTCGCAGGGAACAGCGCCGCGCACCGCACGGAGATCCGCCATGCTCGATTCGCTCAAGGTCAAGTCCACGCTCGAGGTCGACGGCAAGCGCTACGCGTACTCGAGCCTGCGCGCGCTCTCCGAGCGTGGGATCGACATCGACCGGCTGCCGCATTCGATGCGGATCCTGCTCGAGAACCTGCTGCGAAACGAGGACGGCCTCAACGTCACGCGGCGCGAGATCGAGGCGGTCTGCAACTGGGACGCGAAGAAGGAGCCCGACGCCGAGATCGCGTTCATGCCCGCGCGCGTCGTGCTGCAGGACTTCACCGGCGTGCCGTGCGTCGTCGACCTCGCCGCGATGCGCGACGCGATG
>DATLNY010000205.1:0-4361 GCA_035536495.1 Candidatus Saccharimonadia bacterium
CCGATCTCGAACGCGCGCTGGCGATGCTTCTCGCCGGTGCGCGACGTGATCATGATGATCGGCACGTGCTTGAGGCGCGAATCGTTGCGCATGTAGGTCGCGAGCTCGTAGCCGTCCATGCGCGGCATCTCGATGTCGAGCAGCATGAGGTCCGGGATCCGGTCCTGCAGCTTCTCGACCGCGTCGATACCGTCCTTTGCGGTCGAGACCTCCATGTCGTGGCGCTCGAGCACGCGGCTCGTGACCTTGCGCATCGTGATCGAGTCGTCGACGACCATGATGAGCGGCTGGCGCCGCGGCTCCGCGACGATCGTCGGGGGCGCGACCTCGGCGACCTCGGCCTCGTATTCGGCCGCGACTTCCGCGCGCAGCGCGGCGGCGCGGCGCACGAGCGGCGCGAGGTCGAGGATCATGATGACCGAGCCGTCGCCCATGATCGTCGCGCCGAAGATGCCCGGCACCGAGCTGACCTGCGGGCCGACGCCCTTGACGACGACCTCGCGCGAGCCGAGCACCGTGTCGACGTGGATCGCCGCGCGCAGGTCGCCCGAGCGGATCAGCAGCATCGGCAGCTGTGCGTCCTCGCCGAGCGCGCGATGGTGAGGCACGCCGAGCAGCATGTGCAGCTCGTGCAGCACGTAGTCCTCGCCGGCATAGGTGAAGATCGGGGTCGCCGACATGAGCCGGCGCTCGAAGTCGTTGCGCTGGATGCGCGCGACGCCCTGGACCGACGACATCGGCACCGCGTGTATCGCGTCGCCCATGCGCACGAGGATCGCCTGCGTCACCGCGAGCGTGAACGGCAGGCGCACGGTGAACTGCGAGCCCGCGCCGCGCTGCGAATCGATCGCGAGCGAGCCGCCGAGCTGCTTGATCTCGGACGCGACGACGTCCATGCCGACACCACGGCCGGCGATCTTGGTGATCTGTTCGGCGGTCGAGAAGCCGGTCTCGAGCACGAACCCGAACAGGTCGCGGTCCGACAGGTGCGCGTCGGGCCGCATGAGACCGCGCTCGATCGCCTTGTCGCGGATGCGGTCGCGGTCCATGCCGCGGCCGTCGTCCGAGACGCGCAGCACGACTTCCGTCGCTTCGCGATGGACGTTGATCCGGACCACGCCTTCCTCGGGCTTGCCCGAGGCACGGCGCTGCTCGGGCGTCTCGATGCCGTGCGCGAGCGCGTTGCGCAGCATGTGCTCGAACGGCGCCTTCATGCGCTCGAGCAGGTTGCGGTCCATTTCGCCCTGCGCACCCTCGATCCTGAGCGCCGCGCGCTTGCCGAGCTCGTCGGCGGTCTGGCGCACGATGCGTCGCAGGAACGGAACGACCGAGTCGAACGGCACCATGCGCGTGCGCATGAGGCCTTCCTGCAGCTCGGACGCGACGCGCGACTGCTGCAGCAGCAGCGTCTCGGACTGCCGCGTGATGTCGTCGAGCGCGTTCTGCAGCGAGTGCAGGTCGGAGACCGACTCCGCGAGCGCGCGCGAGTACTGCTGCAGCGTCGAGAAGCGGTCGAGCTCGAGCGGATCGAACTCGCCGTGGCTGACTTCGGCCTCGCGCTGGTAGCGCGCGATGATCTGCGCCTCGGTCTCGATCTCGAGCTTGCGCAGCTGGTCGCGCAAGCGCATGACCGTCTGGTCGAGCTCGACGAGGTTGAAGCGGTAGGTGCCCATCTGCTGCTCGAGTCGCGAGCGGTAGATCGACACCTCGCCCGCGAGGTTGACGAGCGCGTCGAGCAGGTCCGAACGCACGCGGATCATTTCCTGCGGCGCGCGCGAAACCGCTTCTTCCTCGGCTTCCGGCAACGGGCCGGGCGCGTGCTTCGCGGCGCGCGGGCGCTTCGGCTCGGCCGGCGCCGCCGGCGCGACCGGCTCGATCGCGCCCGGCTTGCTGGCGACGGGTTCGACGCGTGTCGGCTTCGCCTCGACCGCGGGGGCCTCCACTTCGAGCGGCTCGCCGGCGACGAGCGCCTCGAAGCGCTCGATCATGCGCACCGGCATCCCGATCGCCTGGCGCCGCGCGACGCGCGCGACCATCCGATGCAGCCGGTCGAAGCCGCGCTCGAGCGCGCCGACGCCGGCGCGGTCGAGCGTGATGCGATCGCCCGCGACCGCCTCGATCAGCGACTCGATCGCGTGCGTGAGGTCGCCGATCGCACCGAGTCCGACGGCGCGCGCATTGCCCTTGAGCGTGTGCAGGTGGCGCTGCATCCCCGCGATCGCGGCCTGGTCGGTCGAGGATTCGCGCAGCCTCGCGACGAGCGTGTCGGACTTGTCGAGGATGTCGTTGCCTTCCTCGACGAAGATCTCGAGCAGGTCCTCGTCCATGTCGGCGAGCACGAGCGGACCTTCGGGGTCGGGATCGTCGCCGATCGGCGAAGCGAGCGAGGCGAAGGCCGGCGCTGATCCGGCGCCCGCCCGCGCATCGGCGGCGGCTTCGAATCCGGCGCCTGCGTCGGCGGTGGAAACATCGGTGGCGGGATGCGACGCCGCCGTCAGCGCGGCCCCGACCTCGGCTTCGAGCTGTTCCGCTTCGGCCGCCGGCAGCTCGGCGAGGTCGGGCTCGGCGGTGAACTCGGCCGGCACGTGGATCGTTTCGTCGAACGCAGCAGCGCGGTCGAACGCCTCGGCCGACTCGACCGGCTCGCCCGGGCGCTCGACGAACTCGTCGAGGATGTCCGGCGTCGGCTCCGCCGCTTCGTCGTGTCGCGCGGCCGGTTGGTCGCCGACGGTCGAATCGGCTGCTGTTTCGAGCGAGGCCGCAGCGATCGTGTCGCGTTCGGCGTCGCTCGCGTAGACGTCGAGCTCGCCGGACGGCTCGAGCGTTTCCTCGCGCGACCACGGCTCCTCGAGCGACAACTGCTCCTCGTGTGACGGCGGTGCGTCGAACGCGAGCTCGTGCCCGCTCGGACCGGCTGCGACCGTTTCATCGGCGGACCGGCCGGCGAGCGGCGGCGCTTCGAGCTCGAACGAATCGCCGAATCCGCCGTCGATGTCGAGGTCCAGCGCGCCGTCGCCGTCGAGCGCAGGCGCAAGCTCCGCGGGCGTCTCGACGCGCCTCGTGAGGTCGACGACGACCTCGTCGGCGAAGCCCGGTTCGGCGCCCTCGCGCGTTTCCGGCGCGTCGAGCATGATCGGCACGTCAGCGAGCGCGTCGAGCGTGAGCGCTTCGGTCGTCGCGAGCGTGGCGGGCTCTGCGTCGTCTTCCTCGACCGCGAGGTTGAACACGCTGCGCGCGCTTTCCGGCTCGGGCAGCCGGTCGCGCAACGCGACGAGATCCTGCGGAAGCGAGCCCGCATCGGGCAGTCGCGCGCCGGGCTGGTCGAGCTTGGCGACGACCTGCGCGATCAGCGCCGCGGCGCGGCCGATCACGGAATAGCCTTCGGCGTCGGGCGGCTCGTCGCTGCCACGCAGGCGCTTGAGGTACGCCTCGAGCGGCCCGACGACGCCGCTGATGACGGGAACGTCGGCCATCGAGATCGCGCCGTGCATCGTGTGGACCGCGCGCAGCACCGTTTCGGGCACGACCGCCGGCCGGCTCGAACCGAGGTATTGCGCGATCGTCGCAAGGTGGCCCTCGACTTCGCTGCGCAGGATCTCGAGCAGCATCGGATCGACCGACGGCATGACCGCGCCGCGATAGACCGGCTCGCCCTGCCCCGCGTCGGCTTCCGCCTCCATCGCGAACGACTCGACCGCGCCTTCGTGCAGCGGAATCGAGGGCAGCTCGACCCCGGCGTCGGACGGCTCGACGTCGAGCGGGCGCGTGATGTCGAACGTCCGCGTGAGCTCGACCGGCGCGGTCGCGGCCTCGCGCGACTTCGGCACCTGGATGCGGCGCGTGCGCTTGACGGTGATCTTCTCGGGCGCCTTGACGTAGGCCTCTTCGCCCGCAGCGACGCGGTCGGCGACCGCCATGACCTGCGCGACGTCGAGGCGCGGCGCGCCCTCCCCGCGCAGCGCGGCGAGCATTTCGGGCAGGGTCGCGACCGCGTTCTCGAGCATCGCCTGCACCGGCGCGCCCGGCGTGATCGACTTGTCGAGCACGCGGTTGAGCATGTTCTCGATCTTCCACGCGAACTCGCCGAGCGCGAGCGCGCCGACGAGGCGGCCGGAGCCCTTCAGCGTGTGGAACGAGCGGCGGATCGGCTTGAGGTGCTCGAGATCGGACATGTCGCGCTGCCACAGCGGCAGCTGGCGCCCGATGTTGTCGATCTCGTCCTGGACTTCCTCGACGAAAACCTCGCGGATCTCGTCGTCGATGTCGTCCGACGGGACCGCCTGGAACGTCGCGTCGGAATTCGCCTCGGCCGGGGCGTCGATCTCGACCTCTTCCTCGATCTCGACCCAGTCGAAATCCTC
>DATLNY010000206.1:0-5556 GCA_035536495.1 Candidatus Saccharimonadia bacterium
GCAGACGTACGAGATTTTCTAACTACAAGAGGCATCGGGCTGAGGCCCCTCTTGCGGTCGGATCGCCCTGCGAAAAGCATCGAGACTGCGGGCTTTTCCGGCACAGGGACGTGCCGGCGCGAAGCGTGAGCATCACCCGAACTTGCTTCGGGTGATGCGTGTTCGATTCGGGGCAGGATGCCCCGTAATCGAACCAATCAAACTAGAAAATCTCGTACGTCTGCTGCTCGCGCCCGTTCTCCGCCTCTCTGACGCTCGCCGACATCAACCGGGCGATGTCCTCGGACTTGAACGACTCGGCGATGCCGCCGGCGCCGGCGATCCCGAGCAGCATGCCGCTGCCGGGGTCGATCCGCGCGACCGTGATGCCCGGCGGTACGACGTCCTCGACCTCGGGAACGCCCTCGAGCGCGATGCGCATGAAGTCGACCCAGATCGGCAGCGCGGTCTGCGCGGCGAATTCGCCCTTGCCGAGCGAGGTGAAATCGTCGAACCCCATCCACGCCGTCGCGACGAGCGCGTGGTTGTAACCCGAGAACCACGCGTCGCGATGCTCGTTGGTCGTGCCGGTCTTCCCGGCGAGGTCGTTGCGCTCGAGCTCCATCGCACCGCGCCCGGTGCCGCGCTTGACGACGTCGCGCAGCAGCGACGTGACGATGTACGCGTTGCGCGCGTCGATCGCGCGCGGCGCGAGCACGACCTCGACGCCGTCGGCGAGCGTCGTCGTGTTCGGCTTCGGCGGCGCCGGGGCGTTGCCGAGCAGGGCGGACAGGTCCTCCGCCGTGCCGACGGCCTGCAGCTGGTCGTGCTCGCCCCGGCCGGGGCAGGCCGCGCACGCGCGCCCCGGCTTCGCCTCGACCACGGTTTCGCCGTGGTCGGACTCGATACGCGACACGAAATGCGTGTCGACGAGGTAGCCGCCGTTTGCCAGCACCGCGTAGCCACGCGCCATCGCGATCGGCGGCAGCGAGCTCGTGCCGAGCGCAAGCGACAGGTTCTGCGGCAACGCTTCGGCCGGAAAGCCGAAACGCTGCATGTGGTCCCGCGCGAAACGCACGCCGATTGCGTCGAGCACGCGCACCGAAACGAGGTTGCGCGAGCGCACCATCGCCTCGCGCAGCCGCATCGGTCCCATGAACTCCTCGTCGTCGTTCGAGGGGCGCCAGTAGCCGTCGGGCCGCGACGGATCCACCAGCGAGATCGGCGCGTCGTTGACGAGCGTCGCCGGGGTGAAGCTGCGTTCGAACGCCGCCGAGTAGACGAACGGCTTGAAGCTCGAGCCGGGATTGCGGTTGCTCTGCGTCGCGCGATTGAATTTCGAGAGCGAGAAGCTGAAGCCGCCGACGAGCGCGCGAACCGCGCCGCTGTCGGGATCGAGCGCGACCAGCGCGGCCTGCACGTCCGGTACCTGCGCGAGCACCCAGACGCCTTCCTCGTTCCGCACGAGCCGCACGACGTCGCCCCGCTTGACGACGTCGCCGACCGACCTCGGCGCCGGGCCGCGCGAGGATTCGCTGCGGTAGGGGCGTGCCCACTCGACTGCGGCGAAATCGAGCGGGACGCTCTGGCCGTCCTGCAGGTAGACGAACGCACCCTCCTTCGTCACCTCGGTCACGAGGCCGGGCTGGAGGCCCGCGACCGGGCGGAACGCCGCGAGCGCGGATTCCCACAGCTCGGGGCCCGACTCGAGCGCGAGGTCGACGTGCGCCTCGGCACCGCGGTAGCCGTGGCGGCGGTCGTAGACCATCAGCCCCTTGCGGACCGCGAAGTTCGCCGCATCCTGCAGGCGCGAGTCGATCGTCGGGTGGGCGACGTAGCCGTTCAGCAGCGCATCGGCGCCGAGCCGTTCGATCGCCTCGGCGCGCACCATTTCCGCGAGGTAGGGCGCCTCGACCTCGACCGGCGGCTCGTGCGGATGGGCGTGGTCGGGCTCCGCGGTCGCGCTGCGCAGCGTCGGCTCGTCGATGAACCCGACCTCGTGCATGCGCTTCAGCACGTAGTTGCGTCGCGTCAGCGCGCGCTCGGGGTTGTGCAGCGGGTTGCCGCTCGAGGGGAACTTCGGGATCGCCGCGAGCATCGCGGCCTCGGCCTGGCTCAGCTGCGCGAGCGGCTTTCCGTAGTAGAAATCCGCTGCCGCCACGATGCCGTAGGAGCGATACCCGAAGAAGATCTTGTTGAGGTACAGCTCGAGGATCTCGTCCTTGCTGAGCTCCTTCTCGAGCCGCAGCGCGAGGAAGATCTCGGAGATCTTCCGCGTGAACGAATATTCGGAGCTCAGGAAGAAGTTGCGCGCGACCTGCTGCGTGATCGTGCTGCCGCCGGGAACGCGCGCCCGGTCGGTCGTCGCGAGCAGCCAGACGGCCCGCCCGATGCCGAGCATGTCGATGCCCGGGTGCTCGTAGAAGCGCGAGTCCTCGATCGCGATGAACGCGTTCCGGACATGCGCCGGAATGTCGGCCATCTTCACGGGCGTCCGGCGGGTTTCGCCGAACAGCGCCACGAGCTTGCCATCGCGCGAGAGTACCTTCAGGGGTACCTGAAGGCGGATGTCGCGGATCTGCGCGGCATCGGGCAGTCGAGGCGAGATCAGCCAGTAGGTGATGCCGACCGCGGAGAGGCCCAGCACGATACCGACGAGGGCGAGGATCATCGCCCAGCGGGCAACACGTCGCAGCAAGCGCATCAGGACAATCGCAGGGTGTGAGCGAAGTCACGCAGACGAGGAACAGGACCGAGTATAGAACCGATACGGAGCGACGGGACCCGCCGGACGCGGGCAAAGCCGGGGCAAACAGCGGTTCGGTTCACGAAAAGGGGGTTCGGCGGCCCCAGCGGGCTCGACTGCCAATCCCCCCCGTTGCCAAGCCGTTAACTTTCAGTTTTAATGTTGCCGCGCATGTATCTCGCGTAAGGGCGCGCAGTAAGGGGAAAAAGTGTGGGCCTATTCAATACGAAGACGCCTCCCCTGATCGGGGTCGATATCAGCTCGACGGCCGTCAAGCTCCTGCAGCTCAGCTACGTGGGCGGCAGATACCGGGTTGAGCACTACGCCGCCGAACCCTTGCCTCCGAACGCGGTGGTCGAAAAGAACATCGTCGAGGTCGAGGCGGTCGGCGAAGCGATCAAGCGCGCGCTCGCGCGCTCCGGCGCTCGGACCAAGTTCGCGGCCGCAGCAGTAGCAGGCTCCGCGGTGATCACGAAGGTGATCCCGATGCAGGCCGAACTGTCCGAAGAAGACCTCGAAGGCCAGATCCAGGCCGAAGCGAACCAGTACATCCCCTATCCGATCGAGGAAGTCAGCCTCGATTTCGAGGTGATCGGTCCGGTCAGGGACAACCCCGAGATGATCAACGTGCTGCTCGCGGCATCGCGCACCGAGAACGTCGAGGTGCGGGTCGCGGCGCTCGACATCGGCGGCCTGTCGGCGAAGGTCGTCGACGTCGAGGCGTTCGCGATGGAGAATGCCTACAAGCTCATCGCCGACCAGCTCTCGGTGCCGAAGGACGCGACCGTTGCGGTGCTCGACATCGGCGCGACGATGACGACGCTGATCGTGCTCAAGAACCAGCGCACGATCTATACGCGCGAGCAGGTCTTCGGCGGCAAGCAGCTCACCGACGAGGTCATGCGCCGCTACGGGCTCTCGTACGAGGAAGCCGGCCTCGCCAAGCGGCAGGGCGGCCTGCCCGAGAGCTACGAGATCGAAGTGCTCGAGCCGTTCAAGGAGGCGATGGTCCAGCAGACCAGCCGCCTGCTGCAGTTCTTCTTCGCCGGCAGCGAATACAACAAGGTCGACCAGGTCGTGCTCGCGGGCGGTTGCGCCTCGATTCCCGGCGTCGCGGAGATGGTCGAGGAGCAGCTCGGCGTGCCGAGCGTGGTCGCGAATCCGCTTGCGGGCATGTCGCTTTCCTCGCGCGTGCAGCCCCAGGCCGTGCAGCAGGACGCCCCCGCGCTGATGATCGCGTGCGGGCTGGCCATGAGGAGCTTCGACTGATGGCCAGAATCAACCTGCTGCCCTGGCGCGAAGAACGTCGCAAGCTCCGCCAGAACGAGTTCTACGGGATCCTCGGCGCCGCCGCGATCGCGGGGCTGCTCGTGTTCGCAGGCATCTGGTACCACTACAAGATGCAGATCGACGGCCAGCTCGATCGCAACGCCTACCTGACCCAGCAGATCGCGCTGCTCGACGAGAAGATCAAGAAGATCGAGGAGCTCGACAAGCGCCGCGCGATGCTGATCGCGCGAAAGAACGTCATCGAGCAGCTCCAGGCGAACCGCTGGCAGCTCGTGCGGATCTTCGACGACCTCGTTCGCACGATGCCCGAGGGCGTGCGCCTGACCGCCGTCAAGGCGACGGGCGAACAGCTGCAGATCGACGGCGTCGCCGAATCGAACGCGCGCGTCTCGAGCTACATGAAGAACCTCGAGGTCGCGAACCTCATCAAGGATCCCGACCTCGCCGGCACCTACGCGACGGGGCCGGATCGCCGCAGCCGCTACGTCTTCACCCTGCGCGTCACGATCCGCAAGCCCGACACCGACGCGGAAGGCGAGGGTGAAGCCGCGACGCCGGAACCGGTGACAGGGAACACGCCGGTGGCGACGGCGAAGGAGTCGGCATGAAGCTCTCCGACATCCGCAACTTCGAGCTGCAGCGCGCGGGAAGCTCGCCGCTCGGCGTCAAGCTCGTCATCGCCTCGATCCTGTTCGTGTTCATCGTCGCGATCGGATGGTTCTGGAAGATCAACCCGAAGCGCGACGAGCTGCGCCAGCACGAGGCGAAGGAAATCGACCTGCTCGCGGAGTTCGAGACGAAGCAGGGCAAGGTCGTCAACCTCGAGGCGTACGAAGCGCAGCTCGCGAGCATGAAAGACCTGCTCGACGAGATGGTGCAGCAGCTGCCGAGCAAGACGCAGATGCCCGAGCTGCTGGTCGAGGTCTCGCAAAAGGCGCTGTCGGCCGGCATCGACGTGCAGAAGTTCGAGCCCGGCGCCGAGAACGCGAAGGAGTTCTACGTCGAGAAGCCGATCGCCGTGAAGATGGTCGGCACGTACCACCAGTTCGGCCTGTTCGTCAGCGGCGTCGCCGGCCTCGAGCGCGTCGTCGTGCTGACCAGCGACGACATCTCGCTGAAGCCGGTCGAGAAGCCCGGCGCCCGCACCGCCGCGTCCGAGGTCGATCCGGCCGGCCTGCTCGTGCTCGAAGGCACGGTCAAGACGTACCGGTACATCGAGGAAGGCGAGGCCGTCGAAGCCGCGGGAACGAAGACGCCGGAGACGAAGGGAGGGAGCCGCTGATGCACGGCATGAGCAGCGCGCGCACCATCGTCCTGGTCGCCGTCGTGGCGACGCTCGCCGCGTGCGCACGCGGCCGCGCGGACCTCGAGCTGAAGGTGCAGGAGATACTCGATCGCGAGGGCGCGCCGCTCGAGCCCCTGCCGATCCCGAGGACCTTCGAGCGCTTCCAGTACACCGCGCAGGACCTGCGCGATCCGTTCAGCGCGAGCCTCGACGCCGATGCGCTCGCTGCAGCCGAAGCCGCGCGGCCCGATGCCGA
>DATLNY010000207.1:0-5816 GCA_035536495.1 Candidatus Saccharimonadia bacterium
ACCCCGACGGCAGCAAGGGCATCAACCTCATCCAGGATTACGGCCAGTCCGGCGCTGCGACCGGTGGCAACGCCGTCGCGGGCTTCAGCGCGATGCTCCCGGGCACCTTCGACGCGACGCACGCGGCGATCAAGGCCGCGAACTTCGACCCCAAGCGCCTCGGCTACTTCCACTACGTGCTGATGGCGCACCGCTACAACCTCACGTCGAGCAGCTCGGGCTACGCCGAGACGATCGGCGACGACGTGCTCGTGACGCTGCAATGCGTCCGCAATCCCGCGGTCGTCGGCAACACGATCGCGCACGAGCTCGGCCACAATCTCGGCCTCAAGCACGGCGGCGACGAAGGCTGCAACCGCAAGCCCAACTACAACTCGATCATGAACTACACGTTCCAGTTCAGCGGCGTCGCCACGAGCTGCACTGGTGCTCCGGACGGAGGACGCGCCGCGTTCTCTGACGGCAAGCGCCCTTCGCTCGACGAAAGGACGCTCGACGAGGAAGGCAGCGTGTGCGGCACCAAGTCGTTCGACTGGAACGGCGATGGCCTGATCCAGGCCGGTCTGGCGCACGACCTCAACCCGCAGCACGCGGGGATCTGCGGCGGCGCGCTGACCGTGCTGACCGACTTCGACGACTGGTCCAACCTGACGTATGCGGGTCTGCTCGACAAACACGGCCTGCTCAAGAACGTGCAGAGCGAGATCGAGTGCCCGCCGGTGCCGGTGATTTCCGCGAAGGCTGCCACGGCAGCAGCGCCCGCCGCCTGACGCAACCCGCGCGTCAGCGCGGCAGATCGAACACGAGCACCTCGGCGTCGCGCCCGCGCTCGAGCGTGATGCCCGGCTCGCCGTCGAGCTTCAACGCGTCGCCGTCGCGCAGCGACTCCCCATTGGCGACGAGGTCGCCGCGCACCAGGTGGACGTAGCCGAGCCGGCCCTCGCCGAGCGCGAGCGTCGCGCGCTCGCCCGCATCGAACAGGCCGGCGAACAGGCGCGCGTCCTGGTGGATCGTGACCGATCCGTCGGCGCCGTCGGCGCTCGCGACGAGCCGCAGGCGGCCGCGCTTGTCGGCGTCCTCGAAGCGCCGCTGCTCGTACCCCGGCGCGATCCCGGTCTGCGACGGCACGATCCATATCTGCAGGAAGTGCGTGCGCTGTCCCTCGGCCGCGTTGTACTCGGCGTGGCGCACGCCGGTCCCCGCCGACATGCGCTGCACGTCGCCGGGCCGGATCACGGCGCTGTTGCCGAGCGAGTCGCGGTGCGCGAGCGCGCCTTCGAGCACGTAGCTCACGATCTCCATGTCGCTGTGCGCGTGCTCGTCGAAGCCCGAGCCGGCCTCGATGCGGTCCTCGTTGATGACGCGCAACGGGCCGAAGCCCATGTGCCGCGGGTCGCGGTATCCCGCGAACGAGAAGCTGTGCCACGAATCGAGCCAGCCGTGCGTGGCGTGGCCGCGTTCCGCGGCGGGGCGTCGGACGATCATGCGGGCTCCAATCGGTGCGGATCGAGCGTTCGAGATGGGGACGCGCCGTGCGTGGCGCAACGGGCCCGACGCAATCAAGGCGCGATCGGCATCCGCAACGCGAAATGGTCGAGCACGCGCTGCGACGCGGGCGGATCGAGGTTCGACAGCGCGACGAGCACGTAGCCGAGCTTCGGATAGATCCGAAGCTCCGCGTTCATGCCGGGCGCGCCGCCCGAGTGCCCGTGGCTGCGGATGCCTTCCTGGTCGAGCACGACGAAGCCGTAGCCGTACCATTGCTGGACGTTCTGCGGCGACGTCGCGCGCGCGAGCATCGCTTTCGAGACGAGCGTGCCCGCCTCGAGCGCCTGCGCGAACCGCAACAGGTCCGCCGCGGTCGAATAGCCGCCGCCCGCCGCGGTGCCGCGATACGGCAGGGTCGCACGGTTGTCGACCCACGCCTCGCCCGCGCGCATGTATCCGGTCGCGCGGCGCGGCACCGGATCGGATTCCGGCAGCGAGCCGGTCGAGGCCATGCCCGCGCGCTCGAACACGTTCGACTGCACGTAGTCGTAGTACGACTCGCCGCTCGCATGCTCGATCAAAGCGCCGAGCAGCACCATGCCGTAGTTCGAGTAGCGGTCCTCCTTGCCGGGCGCGTGCTCGAGCCCTCGCGCGCCGTAGAGCTTCACGTAGTCGTCGTGCGTGCGCAGCTGCGCGCGGCGGGCGTCGAATTGCGGACCGAAGATGTCGCCGGTGCCACCGGTGTGCGTCAAGAGGTGGCGCACCGTGACGTAGCGCGCGACGTCGCGGTTCGGATAATCGGCGAGGTAATCGCCAACGGTGCGATCGAGCGAAAGCTTTCCCGCCTCGACGAGCTGCAGCACCGCAACCCCGGTGAACATCTTGTTCATCGAGCCGATGCGAAACCGCGTGTCGACCGTGACCGGCACCTTCGCCTCGCGATTCGCCAGGCCGCGCGCCTCGTGCAGCAGCACCCTCCCCTCGTGCGCGACGAGCACGACGCCGCTGAAGCGGTCGCGCCGTGCAAGCTCGTCGAGGCGCGCGCGCAGCGACGCGAGCGCGCGATCGCGCGTGAGGCGAGGCAACGCGAGCCGCGGCGGGCGCTTCGCGTTCGCGAAGCTGAAGTCGACGACCTTCGGCGGCACCGACGCGTCGACCTGCAGCACGAGGCGCTGGATCGTGTCGGAGTCCTGTTCCTGCAACCATGCCTCGATCGCTAGCGGCTCACTGCGTTCGATCGCGACGAGGTCCGAGCCGTCCGCGCCCTCGCGCCACGCGAGCATCTCGTCGGCGTCGTGCGGAAACGCGTGCGCGGCGACGAACGCTGCGACCCGGCTGCGATCGCCGGAGTTGTACGCCGCGATCCACTCCGCGAGCACGCGGCCCGCGGCCGTGTCGGGAAGCGCGGGCGCGGCGGCCGCGAACGCGGGCGCGAGCAGCAGGAGCCACGCAAGCAGCTGGGTCATCGGTTCGATTCGATCGGCGCGTCGCCGATGATTATCGCCGGGCTCAGGGCGGAGCGGGCTCCTGGTCGGGCGCCGGCGGCGATGCCGGCTCGACGTCGCCGTGGCGGTCGAGCGCGCGCGCGATGAGCCAGCACAGCAGCGCCCACGCCGCGCCGGCGCACCAGCCGGCCAGCACGTCGGTCGGCCAGTGCACGCCGAGGAACACGCGGCTGAATCCGATCAGCAGCGTCAGGATCACCGCGACGGCCATGAGGTAGGCACGAGTCCGCTTGCCGCCCTGCACGCGCGCGAGCAGCGCGCCGAGCGTGAGGTAGGTCACGGCCGACTGCATCGCGTGACCGCTCGGGAAGCTCAGCGTCCGGACCTCGACGAGCTTCGCGACGAGCTCCGGCCGGGGCCGGTCGAAGCCGAGCTTCAGGAAATGGCTCAGCAGCGCGCCGCCGACGACGGCGACGAAGACGAGCAGCGCATTCGCGCGCTTGCCCGACAACAGCAGGTAACCGATCGCGAACAGCGTGATCAATGCGAGCACCGCGGTCCCGCCAAGTGAGGTGATGTCCTTGAACATCATCTCGATCCACCACGGTCCGAGCGGATCGGCGAGGTTGGCGGGATTGCGCAGCGACTGGATCACGGCTTCATCGAAAGCGTGCGTGCCACCGTCGCCGACCTCGTCTGCGACCTCGATGAAGCCGAGCAGCAGCACGCCGAGGCCGAGGAACCACTCGAGCGTCCGCGGCTCGGAGCGGCGCCATGCAAGGAACCGTTTGACGCGTTCGCGCACGCTTTCGATCACGGTACGACCTCCATGGCGGCCCCGTGCCCGCAGCTAGGATAGCGTCGACGCTTACTGCTGCGCGACCTGGCCCGCCTCCTGCGGCATCGTCGGCCAGGTCGGCGGCACATGCGCGGCGTGGCGCGCGTCGTGCCCGTACAGGTCTTCGGCGTACCGCATCGTGCCGTCGTCGTCTGCCCAGACGGTGAAATACACGAGGTGCACCGGGACGTCCTTGGCGAGCGCGACGTGCTGCTCGCGGCCAGACTGCATCGCGGCCCCGATCTTCTGCGGCGGCCACTCGGGCTGGCTGCGCAGCAGCCACTGCGCGAGCTCGTACGGCTGCTCGACCCGCACGCAACCGTGGCTGAAGCTGCGCGCCGCGCGCGCGAACAATGCATCGGCCGGCGTGTCGTGCAGGTAGACGTCGTGCGGGTTCGGGAACAGGAACTTGACCTGTCCGAGCGCGTTCCCGGCACCCGGGCGCTGGCGTACGCGTAACGACGGGTCGCCGAGATCGACCGACCACGGATCGACTCGCGCGCCATCGCGCACGAGCTCCATGTTCTCGCGCGAGAGGTACGACGGATCGCGCGCGAGCTTCGGCAGCACCTCGCCCTTGAGGATGTTGCGCGGCACGTGCCAGAACGGGCTGAACACCACCGTTTCGATCGTGTCGCTGAACACCGGCGTCGGGGTGTGGCGCTTGCCGGCGACGACGCGCATCTCGAGCGCCTTGCGACCGTCCTCGATCGCCTCGAGGTGGAAGGTCGGCAGGTTGACGAGGATGTGCGTCTCGCCGAGGTCGTGCGCGAGCCAGCGCATGCGCTCGAGGTTGATCTCGATCTGCCGAATCCGGTCCTCGATCGGCACGTTCAGCGCCGCGATCGTCGCCTTGCCGGGAATGCCGTCGGCCTCGAGCCCGTGCTCGCGCTGGAAGCGCGTCAGTGCGTCGCGCAGCGCAGCGGCGTCGTGCGCCTGGCCGGCAGCGGGATCAGCGGGCATCGCCGCGACGTAGTGACCGCTCGCCGCGAGGCGCTCGCGCAACGGTGCAAGGTCCGGGTTGCGCGTACCGGATTTCGCGACCGCGCTCGCGGGAACCTGCGGCCAGCCGCCCTGCGCTGCGCGCGCGCGAAGCTGCGCGTGCGCGTCGCGCCACTTTGCGTACTGCGGGTGCAGCGGCGCCGCGCGACGCAGCGTCGTCGCGACGTCGCGCGAATTTGCGGCCGCGTGCACGAGCTTGCCGATGCTGAGCTCGCGTCGCGCGCCGACGAAGTTCTTTCCGGCGTCCGACGGCGCGACGCGGCCGCGGTGCAGGTCGCGCACGAACGCGGCCGCGGCGTAGGTCAGGCGCGCGTCCGCGTCGGCCGCTGCGGCGGGCAGATAGCGATCCGGGCTGAACAATCCGTCGTCGACCTGCTCGAGCCCGTCGAGCGCGCGCACGTCGTATTGCAGGGGGTCGAGCCCGTCGATCGAGGCGTCTGCAATGGCGCTGCGCAGCAGCAGCGCCTGCTCGCGCGGCCGCCGGTCGTCGAGCCACAGCAACGCGCCGCCGTTGTGGCGATATGCAACGCGCACGGCGTTCCAGAGCTCGCGATCGCCTTCTGCATAGTCCGGAGGCGCCGAGAGTTGCTGCTGCAGCGCGACGTTGGTCGCGGTTTCCTTGAGGGTACGCTCGCCGCAAGCCGCGAGCGACGCGGCAACCAGCGCGAGGACGATAGCGAGGCGAAACGTCGATGCGGTCATGCCCGAACCGGTGCATGCGCCGTGCCGCAATTTCGGCGCGCGTTCAGCGCGTGATCAGATTTTTCGGTCGGCGGATACGCGAGCCCGGTCCCGCCGATCGTCGACCACGCGCCCACGACACGGATCCCGGATCGCGGGTCGTCCTCGCTAGGAGTCGGCGAGCTCGGCGTTGTGGAATACCTCCTGCACGTCGTCGAGCGCTTCGAGCCAGTCGATGAGCTCCCGCAACGTCTCCGCCGGTTCGCCCGTCACGACGATGCGGTTCTGCGGGCGCATCACGACGTCGGCGCTCGCCGGCGCGTAACCCGCCGCGACGAGTGATTTCTTCACGGCCTCGAACT
>DATLNY010000208.1:0-4403 GCA_035536495.1 Candidatus Saccharimonadia bacterium
GAATCGGAACTCGTCGTCGGCCGCCGGCAGGCAGATCGGCGGCGGGGATGCACGCCATTGCGGCAACAATTCGTCGAGCGGGCCGGTCTCGATCACCGCGCCCGACAGCACGTGCGCGCCGATCGTCGAGGCCTTCTCGATGACGCAGACGCGGATGTCGGGCTTGAGCTGCTTCAGCCGGATCGCGAACGCGAGCCCCGCGGGGCCGGCGCCGACGGTGACGACGTCGTATTCCATGACCTCGCGCTCGCTCATCGTCCGCTTCCGTCTGGCCTGCCGTGGCGCCATTGTAGGTTCGCGCGCCGTCGCGTGCCTGTGGCCGGGACGGGCGGTCTTGGTATCGTGCGCGAGGGGGCGCGAAGGAGCGGCAACGTGGACTACGCGGTCAAGATCGCGGTCTCGGTCATCGTGCTCGTGCTCGCGGCGGAGATCGCGCGACGCAGCACGCTGCTCGGTGCGCTGGTCGTTTCGCTCCCTCTGACGTCGCTGCTCGCGATCGTCTGGCTCTGGCGCGACACACACGACGCCGAGCGCGTCGCGCGGTTCGCCGCCGAAATCCCGTGGCTCGTGTTGCCGTCGCTCGCGGTGTTCCTCGTCCTGCCCGTGCTGTTGCGGCGCGGCGTTTCGTTCCCGGTGAGCCTCGTCGCGGGCTGTGCCGCGAGCGCGCTCGCTTACGGTGCCGTGCTCCTCGCGCAGCGTTTCATCAAGTAGGCGCCGCATGCTGGCGCCGATCGAGCTGCGCGATGCGGCGCTGCGCTTCGATCCGGATTTCGTGCCCGCGGTCGAGCGCGCGGCGTTGTTCGTCGCGCTGCGCGACGGCATTACGTGGGAGACGCACGTCATTCGGCTGTTCGGGCGCGACATTCCGTCGCCGCGGCTTTCGTGCTGGATCGGCGATCCGGGCACGGGCTATGTCTACTCGGGTACGCAGTTCGAGCCGCACGAATGGAGCCCGGCGTTGCTCGACCTGCGCGACCGCGTCGCGGCGGCGACCGGGGCGCGCTTCAACAGCGTGCTCGCGAACCGCTATCGCGACGGCCGCGACAGCATGGGTTTCCACGCCGACGACGAGCCCGAGCTCGGGCGCGAGCCCGTCATCGCATCGCTGAGCGTCGGCGCGACGCGCCGCTTCGTGCTGCGCCACCGCACGAGGAAACGCGAGCACTTCGCGCTGGACCTCAACGACGGTTCGCTGCTCGTCATGGCAGGCGCGACGCAGCGACACTGGAACCACGCGCTGCCGAAGACCGCGCGTCCGGTCGGCGAGCGGATCAATCTGACCTTCCGCTGGATCACGCCGCGCGAACCGCAGCCGAAGCTGCGACGGCGGCAGGAATCACTGTAGGAGGGGCGAAAGCCGCGACCGCCATCACGCCCCATCGGCCGCTCCCACACGGACTCCGACCCGCGTGGGCGGCTTCGAACGGCGCCGCGGTCACTGCGGTGTCGGCGATAGGGGAGCTCGGCCGCGATGCAGCGCCGTCAACGCGAGCGACGCGGCGATCGCGCACGCCGCACCGAATGCGAACGTCGCGTGCGGCGACAGCGAATCCCAGAGGCTGCCCGCGACGTAGCCACCCGGCAGCGCGACGAGCGCGATCGCGCCGTGGTACGCGCCCATCGCAGTCGAGCGCAGCGTCGGCGGCGCGAGGTCCGCGACGAGCGCGCGCTGAGTGCCGTCGACGATCGCCATCGCGACGCCGTAGACCGCGAAGCCTGCGAGCAGCACCGGGATACCATCGGCGACGAACGCCGCGACGCACGCGAGCACGAACACCGCGTAGCCCGCGATCAGCAGCGGCAGCCGGCCGTAGCGGTCCGACAGGCGGCCCGCGGGCATGCTCGCGAGCGCATTGCTCGCGTTGAACACGACGTAGAGCAGCATCGCATCGCGGTTGTCGAGCCCTTCGGCCTTCGCCGAGAGCAGGAAGAACGCGATGCCGAACTGGCCGAGCGCGAAGATCGCGCAGCCCGCGATCGCGAGCTTGAGCTCGCGCGGCAGGTCGCGAAAGCGCGGGCGCGGTGCGCGCGGCGCTGCGGGGTCGCGTACGCCCGCGGGATGCGGCGGCTCGCGCACGAGCAGCGCCGCGACGACGCCGAGCACGCCGGGCAGCACGGCCATGAGGAATATCTCGCGGAATTCGAGGAAGCCGAGCAGCCACCACGCTGCGGCCGCGCCGAACAGCGCGCCGAGCGCGTCCATCGCGCGCTGGAAACCGAACGCGCGGCCGCGCGATCCGGCGGGCACTTCGTCGGCGACGATCGCGTCCCGCGGCGCGGAGCGCAGGCCCTTGCCGACCCGCTCGGCCGCGCGCGCGAACAGCACGAGCGGCCACGTCGTCGCGACGACGAACAGCAGCTTGACGACCGTCGACACCGCATAGCCCGCGACGACGAAGGGCTGGCGCCGTCGCAGATGGTCCGACCACTTGCCCGCCCAGCCCTTGAGCAGCGCGGACACCGTTTCGGCGCTGCCTTCGATGAGCCCGACCGCGACGCCGCCGGCCCCGAGCACGCTCGTGACGAACAGCGGCACGAGCGGAAACACGATGTGGCTCGACAGGTCGGTGAACAGGCTCGCGAGCCCGAGCAGCAGCAGGTTGCGCGTCAGCCAGCCCGGCCGTGTCACCGCGTCTTCCCCTCGCCCTCCGGGAGAGGGGTAGGGGAGAGGATTCGGACCTTGCCGTCCCCTGCACCCACGCGCTCCGCCCGAACCCTCACCCGGCGCGCATTGCGCGCCGACCTCTCCCGGAGGGAGAGGTGCAGGCGGCGTCGCGGCGTCACGATTCGGGTTCCGCCTCCGTCGCGTTCGCGTTGCCTTGCTCGAAGGTCCACCCGACGAGCGCTGCGAGTGCCTCGTTGACGGCGACCTCGAAGGCCGGCACGACGCTTGCGACATCCCGCCCGGCCGCGGGCGCGTCGGCTTCGAACACCTTCGCCGCGACGACTTCGTTGCGCGCTGCGTGCACGAGCTTCGCGGAGATCTCGATGTGCGCGACGGCCGCGCCTGCGTCGTAGCGCGCCTCGAATGCGCGCAGCTCGGTCATCAGCATGAAATCGCCGCGCACGCTCGAGCTCGAGCGGCCGAGGCCGACGATGCGGTTCGAGCTTTCGAACGCTTCGATCATGAGGGCCTGCACGAGCTCGGTCGCCCGGTCGGTCCAGCGAGCGCCCTTGTAGACGCCGTACGCGCGATCTTCCGGCTTCAGCACGATGCGCGAGCCGCGGGTGGGATCGGCCGCGACCGGTTCGTCGATGACGAGCTGCCATTCGACCGGCTCGCCTTTCCCGGGCGGCGCGGTGAGCTCGACCCCGTAGATCGCGAAGTCCTCCTTCTTCGAGCCAAGCAGCTGGCACGAGGACAGGCCGAGCGCGGCGAGCAGCAGGATGAGGCCGCGGGGTGTCGTCATTTCGGGTCGTACTCCTGGGGCTCGTCGCGACCGAGCACGAAGTCGCCCGGGGATTCCTCGATCTGGTCGATCAGCTGCTTGAGCTGCCGAAGCGTGGCGCGAAGCTCGGCGACCGCGGGACCGACCTGTGACAGCCCCTGGTTCGAGAAACGTGCGATCGCCGCGCTGTTCGTGTCGACCATCAGCGCCGCGCCGTCGGTGAAGCGCCTTGCGCTCGCGATGAGCTCCTTCGCGTCCTTGCGCAGCAGGCCGTCGGCGGCGTTCGTCGCGCGCTCGAGCTTCGCGGCGACCTGCTCGCTGCGCTTGAGCGTTTCGCGCAGCGCGCGGCTCATCTCGGCGATGTTGCCGCTTTCTGCGGCCAGCGCGGCGGTGAACGATTCCGCATTCGAGATCACGCCCTCGATCTTCGCGAGATTCTCCTCGCGCAGCAGCTCCGAAAGGCGCAGGAGCATGTCGTTGACGTTCGTGATGATGTCTTCGCTCGAGGACATCAGCTTCTGCAGCGCGGACGTGTCGGCCTCGATCTTCGGGATCGGGACCTGCTTCGTCGGCACCAGCGGGGCGCTCGTCGCGCTGCCGCCGGTCAGCGAGATCAGCGCGATGCCGGTGAGGCCCTGGAACGAGAGCGTCGCCTTCGTGTCGACCTTGACCGGCGTGCCCGGCTCGACCTTGATGCGCGCGATGACCTTCTTCGGGTCCTTGGGGTCGAGGAACAGCTTGGAAACCTCGCCGACCTTGATGCCGTTGAACTGCACCGTGCCGCCGACGCCGAGCCCCGAGATCGCCTCGGTGAACTCGATGTCGTAGAGCAGGTCCTCGCCCTCGCCGGAGCCCTGCGAAAGCCACAGCACGAAGCCGAAGCCGATCGCGATGGCGAGCAGCGTGAAGGCGCCGATCAGGATGTGGTGTGCGCGCGTTTCCATCGCCTACCCCGTCATCTCCATCGCCTACCTCGTCATCCCGGCGAAGGCCGGGACCCAGTGCCTGGTGGCG
>DATLNY010000209.1:0-4656 GCA_035536495.1 Candidatus Saccharimonadia bacterium
GCGAGCCGTGCGCGAGCACGCGGCCGTGGTCGACGACCGCGATGCGGTCGCACAGGCGCGCGGCCTCCTCCATGTAATGCGTCGTGTAGACGACCGTGCGTCCCTGCGCGCGCAAGGGCGCACGGTCGTCTACACGACGCATTACATGGAAGAGGCTGCGCAGCTCTGCGACCGGATCGCCGTCGTGGACCACGGGCGCGTTCTCGCGCAGGGCACGCTCCACGAGCTCGTCCTCGCGCACGGCGGCGGTTCGACGCTCGTCGTGCGCCGCGGCGACCGGGAGACACGCGAGGCCGCGCGCGAAGCGCTCGCGCGCCTCAACGCGATCGCGGCCGAGGGCACGATCGACGAGTTCCGACTCGAGCGCCCGACGCTCGAGCAGGTCTTCCTCAACCTCACCGGTCGTTCGCTCAGGGAGTAGGGCATGCGTGCAATTTTCTCGCTCGCGGCCAAGGACTGGCGGCTGCTGCTGCGCCAGCCCGCTGCGCTGTTCTTCGTCGTCGGCTGGCCGATCGTCACGGCGGTGCTGTTCGGCCTGATCTTCGGCGGCGGCGGCGGTGCGAGCGCGAAGCCGCGCATCGCGATCGTCGACGAGGACACGACGGCCGCGTCGCAGCGCTTTGCCGCCGGCCTCAACGCGCTCGACACGATCGAGACCGACCCGCAGCTGCAAGACGCCGCGCGCGAGCTCGTCAGGACCGGGAAGCGCACCGCGGCGATCGTGATCCCGCCCGGCTACGGCGCGGCGAGCACGCGGCTGTTCCATGGCGCGCCGCCGGTCGTGCACGTGCTCGTCGACCCGAGCCGCAAGGCCGAGCGCGCGATGATCGGCGGCTACCTGCAGCAGGTTGCGGGCCAGGGGCTCGGCGACCAGCTGTTCGATCCGGCGCTCGGCAGGGAGACGACCGAGCTCGCGCGCGCGCAGGCGCAAGGCCTGCCCGAAGCCGAGCGCGAACCGCTCGTGCGACTGTTCGATTCGCTCGACGCGTTCCGCGACAGCGCGATCGCGCCGCGGCCTGCCGCCGGCCGCAGCTGGACGCCGCTGACGGTCGAGGTCGAGGAGATCGCCGCGAAACGGCGCGGGCCGGGCAACGGATTCAGCGTGACGTTCCCGCAGGGCCTGCTGTGGGGAATCATCGGTTGCCTCATGACGTTCGCCTCCGCGCTCGTGCTCGAGGAGCAGCAGGGAACGCTCGCGCGTCTGCGTGCGAGCCCGCTCGCCGCGCGCGACATCCTCGCCGGCAAGTCGCTCGCGTGCGCGGGCGCGATCGCGGCGGTCGCCGTGATCCTGTTCGCGCTCGCGTACGTCGCGTTCGACGTGCGGCCGGGCTCGTGGCCGCTGCTCGCGCTCGCGGTCGTCGCCGCGGCGTTCTGCTTCACCGGCATCATGATGCTGATCGCGAGCGCCGGCACATCGGTCGAATCGGTCTCGGGCGCGGGCTGGGCCGTGATGCTGCCGCTGATGATGTTCGGCGGCGGCATGATCCCCCTGTTCGCGATGCCCGCGTGGATGGTGAAGGTCAGCCACTTCAGCCCGGTCAAGTGGGCGACACTCGCGCTCGAAGGCGCGATCTGGCGCGGCTTCACGTTCGCCGAGATGGCCTTGCCGCTGGGGTTGCTCCTCGCGATTGGCGCCGTCACGTTCGCGCTCGGTGCCCGCAGCTTCGCGCGAACCACGTAGCCCGGTTTCCCCTCTCCCTCCGGGAGAGGGGTAGGGGAGAGGGTCCGTGACTTGCGCGACCTTCCGATCGAAGCGTGGCGTGGACCCCCCGAACCCCCACCCCAACCCCTCTCCCGGAGGGAGAGGGGCTCGACGCGCGCCAGCTCAAGACGGATCGGGGACGAAGCCGATCGGGAATGGATCGGGCTCGCGACCCGGACGACGCCACCGGTGCGCGCGGATGATGCCGCGCTCCACCAGCGCTTCGTACGCGTCGTAGCGGATCGCGACGACCTGATCGGGACGCGAGCTTGCGCGCACGAATTCGGTCGTGCCGACCGGGTCGTAGCGTCGCTCGCCGTGGCCGGTCCCGATCTCCTGCTCGGCAATCGAGTCGGACGACTTCGCCGACGCCTCCGGTGCGGCAGCGCCCGCGCGCGCTGGCGCCTGCGCCTGCGCACTCGCGCCGTTCGCAGCGCGCCCTCGGCGGTCCTCGCGCGCGATCGGCGGCGATGCGGGCGGCGCCGGAATGTAGCGCACGCGCTCGCGGAACACCGCCATGCCGACCACGCCGACGTCGTCGGGGCGCCCGGTGCGGGCGGCGTAGCTGTCGGGCAGGTCGGTGAAATAGAACTCGGCAACCTCGGAGAGGCTCTTGCGCCAGCCGCGGATCTCCGCGCGCTCCCACGGACCGAGGACGTAGCCCGACTGCTGCGTGCTTGCCGACTCGCCCGTCACGACGTTGACGCCGTCGATCGACAGCACCGCGAGCACGCGCTCGCCGCTGCGGTTGTGCAGCGCGACCGCGTAGCGGTTGCCCGGCTCGCCCGCGACCCAGCGCTCGCCGCGGAATCCGTGCAGCGGCAGCGTGCGGCCGGTGTCGAGGTCGGTGATCGTGATGTCGACCAGCGGGGCGTGCGACGCGCCCGCGGTCGTGGCGAACAGCAGGAAAGCGAGACTGGACAGCAGGCGTTTCATCGAGGGTCCTCCTTTGCGAACCTGCGATGTCCAACGTGCCGCTGCCGCGAACGGGGTTAGCGCCGCCGCGTTTGTCCTAAACTGCGCGCCTTCGTTGTCGTCCGTTCATCGGGCGACCCGCCGGCGCGCCGGCCGCCGCGTGCGAGCAGCCCCTTTCGAATGACGACCCGACGCATCCTCACCGGCATCACGACGACCGGCTCGCCGCACCTCGGCAACTACGTCGGGGCGATCCGTCCGGCGATCGAGGCGAGCCGCGCCGCGAACGCCGAATCGTTCTACTTCCTCGCCGACTACCACGCGCTCGTGAAGTGCCACGATCCGGCCCGCATCCAGCGCTCGACGCTCGAGATCGCCGCGACCTGGCTCGCGTGCGGGCTCGATCCCGATCGCGTGCTGTTCTACCGCCAGTCCGACGTCCCCGAGATCGCGGAGCTCACGTGGTTGCTGACGTGCGTGACCGGCAAGGGGCTGCTGAACCGCGCGCACGCCTACAAGGCCGCAGTCGAGCAGAACGCGCAGGCCGGCGAGGACCCCGACGCGGGCGTCACCGCGGGCCTCTACATGTACCCGGTGCTGATGGCGGCCGACATCCTGATGTTCAACGCGCACGAGGTGCCGGTCGGGCGCGACCAGGTGCAGCACATCGAGATCGCGCGTGACGTCGCGCAACGCTTCAACCACCTCTACGGCCGCGAATGGTTCACGCTGCCGGAAGCGAAGGTCGACGAGTCGACCGCGGTGCTGCCAGGCCTCGACGGCCGCAAGATGTCGAAGAGCTACGACAACACGATCCCGCTGTGGCTCCCCGCGAAGGAGCTGCGCCGCGCGATCATGGGCATCGTCACGAACTCGCTCGAGCCGAATCAGCCCAAGGATCCCGACACCTCGCATCTGTACGCGATCTACCAGGCGTTCGCCGACCGCGCGGACACGAGCGACTACCGCCGAGCGCTCGAGTCGGGCATCGCGTGGGGCGACGCGAAGGAACGGCTGTACCAGCGGCTCGAGCGCGAGCTCGGCGAGGCGCGCGCGCGATACGACGCGCTGATCGACGAGCCCGAGCGGATCGAGGCGGTGCTCGCAAACGGCGCGGCGAAGGCACGCGCGCGCGCACAGGCGACGATGCGGGAGCTGCGCACCGCGGTCGGGCTGCGCTCGCTGTCGGAGGGGATTCGGCCGCGCGCGACCGGCGACGCGAAGAAGAGCGAGGCGACGCCGAAATTCGTGACGTATCGCGAACGCGACGGCACCTTCTGGTTCAAGGCGAGCGATGCGGCCGGCGAAGTCCGACACGTCGGTGGGCCCTACGCGTCGCCGCAGGATGCGCGCGCTGCGATGGACCGCAAGCGCGAAGAGCTCGGTGAATCGTAGGAGGGGCCTCGGCCCCGACACCCGGTGCGGCGGCCCGAGTCGGGGCTGAGGCCCCTCCTGCATGGGGCGTCGATCAGGCGACGAGCGCGAGATCGTCGAGCATCGCCTTGAGGAAGCGCGCCGCTTCGCCGCCCGTGGCCGCGCGATGATCGAACGTCAGCGACAGCGGGATCATGCGATGCGTTTCGATCCCGCCCATGACCGGGACGACGCGGTGCATGAGCTTGCCGGCCGCGATGATCGCGATGCACGGCGGAACGATGACCGGCGTCGCGTAGCGCCCCGCGAACACGCCGAAGTTCGAGAGCATCAGCGTGTAGCCCTTGAGCTCCTCGGCCGGGATCGTGCGATCGCGGACCTGGTCCCGGATGCGGTTCAGCGCGGCGCGGATGCCGGCTGCGTCGAGCACGTCGGCGTTGCGCAGCGCCGGCACGAACAGGCCCTCGCCGGTGTCGACCGCGATGCCGACGTCGACGCGCTGGTGCAGCGTGCGCGTGCCCGCGTCGCCGTCGAACCAGGCATTGAGCTCGGGTACTGCGCGCGACGCGACGACGAGCGAGCGCACGAGCCGCGCCATGATGTCGTTGCCCGGACGCCAGGCGTGGATGTCGGCGTCGTCGAAGATCGTCGTCGGCACGACCTTC